>NZ_JBASXK010000159.1:0-5391 GCF_049276915.1 Aestuariivita sp.
GCCCTCGACAAGCGCACGCCAGACGCGGCATACTTCGAACAAAGTGAAACACGAAAAGCGGCATGAACATAAACCAGATGCATCTTAGCCAAGCCGCAAACCTGTCCTAAAAAGCAGGACCACTTCACATGTCTTTGCAGCCGTGGGATATTCGATTGCGGGCATGCAACGGCTTTACCGTGAAGCCGCATTCCGTCACATCTTGCTTGCCCTTCCCGCCTGCTTGGCTTTACTCGCCTTCGCAGGTGCCGGCTTTGTCGAGTATTGCGTCTTCTTCATCCTGTTCTTCTGCCTTGTCGCTGTCGAGGCGCTGAACACAGCAATCGAGTGTATCGTGGATCATCTCGCACCAAACTGGGCAGAGTTTGCCCGCGATGCCAAGGACTTGGGCTCATTGGCGACCATGTGCCTTCTGTGCGCACATGGCGTGTTTCTGGGTGCGGTGGTCTTCAGATCCGGAGTTCTGACATGAAAGCCCACCCATGAACATGCTCAAGATCGTAGCGGTGCCCATGCACAACGAAGGTCGCAAGTTCGTTGCGATCTTTGCCGCCATCAGTGTGGTTTTGTCCTTTATCTGGATGCCGCTGTTCTGGCTTGGACTGGGGGCCACGGTCTGGTGTTATTATTTCTTTCGCGATCCGGTGCGCGTCATCCCTCAGCAGGATGGTCTGGTGCTCTCGCCAGCTGACGGCGTCATTTCCCTGATCGAAGATGTCATTCCTCCGACCGCCATGCAGCTTGGAGATGAGCCCGTCACGCGGGTCTCGGTGTTCATGAATGTCTTCAATTGCCATGTGAACCGCGCGCCGATTGCGGGCCGGATCGTGCATGTGGGCTATCATCACGGCAAATTCCTGAATGCGTCACTCGACAAGGCAAGTGAGCATAATGAACGCAACTGCATCACGCTGGAAGCCGGTGACGGCGTGCGGATCGGCGTGGTTCAGATCGCCGGGCTTGTTGCCAGACGCATCGTTTGCTTTGTGCGAGAGGGCGACACGATGGCGGTGGGCCATCGCTTTGGCTTGATCCGCTTCGGCAGCCGTCTGGACATCTACCTGCCCAAGGGCGTTGGCCCACTGGTTGCCGTGGGACAGACAGCGGTGGCCGGCGAAACCATTCTGGCCGATCTAGCGGATCCGAAGGCAAACCGGCCCGGTATCCCCGAATGACCAGGACATCCCATATCAAGCTGCGCCATATCGTTCCAAGCATGGTCACCGTGTTTGCAATCTGCGCCGGTATGACATCGGTCCGCATGAGCCTGGAAGGGCATCTTGAAAACGCGCTCTATTTCATCCTGATCGCGGTGTTTCTGGATGCAGCGGATGGCAAGCTGGCGCGGTTTCTGGATACCGCAAGCCCCTTCGGTGCCGAGCTTGATACATTGGCGGATTTCTTCAACTTTGGCATCGTTCCGGGCATTCTGATCTACAACACGCTTTACATCGGCACCGATCACACCAACCTGGGCTGGCTGGCGACGCTGGTGCTTGCGGTGTGCTGCGCGCTCAGACTGGCGCGCTTCAACCTGTCCCAGAAAAGCGCCGAAATCTCGATGAAGACCGACGACCACTTTGTCGGCGTCCCGGCTCCGGCGCTGGCTTGCCTTGCCCTGATGCCGGTTTTCCTGCACCTGCATGGCCTGTCAGATGCCGGTTATCCGTTCCTCAGCGCGGCCTATATCATCGGGGTCGGGCTGCTTGCGATCAGCACCATTCCCACGATCTCGATCAAACATGCCAGCATCAACCGCAAGCACCTGCCATTCGTCATCGTCGCGGCAATGGTTCTTGTGGTCTGCCTGATGGTCTATCCGTGGCCCACTCTGATCGTCGGGAATTGCCTCTATCTTGCCTCTCTGCCCTTCAGTTATGTCTCGCAGCTCAGGCAGACGAAACCCGTGCAGCCCATGCCGACGCCTCCGGCCGAGTGACCGGCGGACGAAACCCGTCAGCGGTTGCGCGCGCCGTCAATCATAGGCGCATCGGAATCCGACATATACGGCATAGAACTCGGAGGGTTTCCATTGCATCCCCTGCGCGCGCGTCGCGCTCGGACCGTACCACCAGCTCCCACCCGCAGTCAGGGCGTCGTCATCGCGCTGGTCTGCCAGCCATTCCCAGACATTGGCCCCCATATCGAAAAGCCCGTTCACCCCGCGTTTGGTCGTGGCGACATCGACATGGTTGGAGCGGTTGTTGTTCATCCCCTCAGGTTCATCCCCGACAGGATAGAGATAGGTCCGGCCCGTTTCGAACCCGTCAGTCGGGTCCGCACGCTGTTCGGAATATGCCGCCAATGCCCATTCGTCGCGCGTCGGCAGCCTGCCCCCCATGTGCTGGCAAAAAGCCAAAGCCTCGCCCCAGGTGACATGAACGGCGGGTTCTGTTACCTTGGGGGGGCTGCCCTGGGGAGACAATTAGGTCCAGCCGGCGCGACGCTCCCAACCTGCCCCCCATTCAAAGCCACCGCCCTCCTTTTGCGCCACGGTCACAAGGCCCGTCTGATCCGCAAAATCCGCAAAGGCACCAACCGTCACTTCGGTGCGATCGATGCTGAACTGGCCAAGGTCCACGGTATCACCAAGCGCAGGTGACGCAGCCAGGAGGGCAAACAAACCGAAGATCTGGCGCATGATACTCGTCCCTTTTTTCCTGTCGTGACACCTGGTTTCACCGGAGGTTTTTTCAAGGCAATACCTTCGATTGCAACCGTCCGAATGCACAGATACCGTCTGGTGTGACCCGGAACAGGAAGGCCCGCATGACCATTGCACCCCATCTTTTCAGACCATTGACGTTGCGCGGATTGCAGACCCGCAACCGCGTGGTGATTTCCCCGATGTGCCAGTACTCCGCCCATGAGGGTCATATGGACGATTGGCATATGGTACATCTGGGTCGTTTCGCCATCGGCGGAGCGGGGATCATCTTTACCGAAGCCACGGCAGTTCAGAAACATGGGCGGATCACCCATGGCTGTCCCGGCCTGTGGAGCGATAGCCAGATTCCCGGGCACGCGCGCATAGCTCAATTCGCATTGCGCAATGGTGCCATACCGGCGATCCAGCTGGGCCATGCCGGCCGCAAAGGCGGCATGCAGCGGCCCTGGTTCGGAAACGGCCCCCTGACCGCAGACGATATCGCGCGGGGGGACATGCCCTGGACAGCGGTAGGGCCCTCTGCGGCACCGGTGGCCGAGGGATGGCCCGTCCCACATGCCCTCTCGGGTGCTGAGATCATCAGCCTGATTGACGATTATGCTTCGGCTGCGCGGCGCGCACTGGCGGCGGGATACAAGATCGCCGAGATCCATGGCGCGCATGGCTATCTGGTGCACAGCTTCCTGTCGCCGCTGTCAAACAAGCGCTCTGACCAATATGGCGGCGATCTGGCCGGGCGCATGCGTCTGGCGCTGGAAATCACCGAGGCCGTGCGCGCGGTCTGGCCTGACGACCTGCCGATGTTCTTTCGCACCTCGGCCGTCGATGGCGCTCCCGAAGGGTGGTCGATCGATGACACGGTCGTGCTTGCCAGGGCATTGAAACGCCTGGGGGTTGATGTCATGGACTGTTCCTCCGGCGGCATTGCCGGAGCGGCAACCGCAAGCGGCGGGCAAAAACGCCAGCCGGGCTTTCAGGTCGAATACGCCCAGAGGGTACGGTCCGAGGCCGAAATGACCGCCATGGCCGTCGGGCTGATCACACATCCACAACAGGCCGAGGATGTTCTGGCCCAGGAACGCGCCGATCTGATCGCAATCGGTCGCGAGGCGCTTGTGGATCCGATGTGGGCGCTGCATGCGGCAAGCACGCTGGGCCATGACACCGTCTTTGATACCTGGCCGGAACAATCGGGCTGGTGGCTTGCCATGCGGCAGAAAACCTCGGATTTCTATAGTCCGCAGTAAGCCCTTGCAGACCGCGCGCTGTCCGGGCTTCAACCGGCCTCGCGCAAGTTGCCTAGCCCCGCCAGAAAGCTCTGACGGAAACGAGGGCCCGAATGATCCAGGTAGGTTTCGTCAAACTGGGCAAACCTGCTCAGTTCGACATAGTCGTCAAACCGCACACAGCCGTCCCGAAACGTCAGCAGCCCGTTTTCGCGCAGTTCCCGCAGGACCCGGTTGACATGCACCGCGCTCAGACCGACCGCATCGGCCAGCAGATACTGTGTGAGCGGGCAGGCAAAACCCGACCGGTCCGCCATGCCTACCAGCTCAAGCCTCAGGCCAAGTTCCATAAGGTAATGCGCCATGCGCTCGGTGGCGCTTCGACGCCCGACATCGATCAGATGCTCGACGATCATCGCGTCGTCCCGGGATGCTGCCCACAAAACCGCAAGCATCAGCCGTGGGCTTTGGGAGAAGATTTCCAGCAATTCATCAATATGCAATTCGGTCACCTCGATATCGGTGACCGCTTCGATACCGTGATCGGACATGTTCAACAGGATGCTGCGCAATCCCAGAAAGTCGCCCGGAACCTCAAAATCCAGAATCTGCCGCTGTCCGTCCTGCAAGAGTTTGTACGAAAAGGCCCATCCCGAGTTCAGGATGTATGCGACTTTATCTGATTGCCCCTGATAGACCAGATCACGCCCGGCGGGAATCCTTCGACCAGCCTTGCCCAAATTCTTGAGGATCGACAGCTCATCTTCTGACAAGACCATGAAAGCGTTAAGCTTTTGGATCAACTTACTGTTTGACACGTTGTGCTCCCTGCCCCTTTGCCGACTGAAATCCTAACACTAAAGAGATCCAAATCTTTTGATTTCGATCAAAAATTAGGCAGTCACCCCAAATCTTGCATTAGGGATGCGCTACAATATCTGAGAACACATATCAATAGTTGAATTTGTTTTCATCGATAACCTGACGGCACGTCTATCGATAAGGTGAAGAACAGGATGAACGGGATCAGGAAGGTGCGCGGGATCGTCAGGATCTTGGCAATGTACGGAATCAAGACGCGATAGTGGAACCCGCTCCGGGCAGAACGCCGATAAAGAAGCCCTGCAAGGATTGGCACCCGATCACGGGGGCGATGCTGCGGGCCTCGGCGCGGGTGATCCGCATGTCGGTGAGGCTAGCCAGAGCCATGCCCCGTCTCAAGCCAAGTTTGTCTGACAAGACCGCGTGAAGCCTGAAGATGGCATCTGGTCAACCGTTTCACGGCACGCGCATAGGAAACAGTATTCTACTTTGAAATGACGTGCACGTCTTGCTGGGGAAAGGGGATCGATATGCCCTCGGCATCGAACCGTTCTTTCACGGCACCGGTCAGCCCCCAGTAGATCGTCCAGTAGTCCTCCCGCTTTACCCAGGGTCGACAGAAAATATTGACTGAACTTTCTGCGAGTTCTCCCACAAAAACCTGCGGAGCCGGGT
>NZ_JBASXK010000160.1:0-19509 GCF_049276915.1 Aestuariivita sp.
GCCCTCGACAAGCGCACGCCAGACGCGGCATACTTCGAACAAAGTGAAACACGAAAAGCGGCATGAACATAAACCAGATGCATCTTAGCCAAGCCGCAAACCTGTCCTAAAAAGCAGGACCACTTCAGTGACCTGGAAAGACAAGGATGTCTCGCTTACGGTCACGGAATTCCTGTTGCTTCAGGCGCTGGCGCAACGCCCCGGTTTCGTGAAAAGCCGCGATAAGTTGATGGACGTGGCCTATGACGATCAGGTCTATGTCGATGATCGGACAATCGACAGTCATATCAAACGTCTGCGCAAGAAAATGCGCAGCGTCGATGATGAATTTTCAGCGATCGAGACCCTGTACGGTATCGGCTACCGCTATAACGAGGAATAGTGCCCGCAAAGGGCCAATCGGAAGGGACGTTTGTGCGCGACACAGCCCCCCCACTTGGAATGGATAAAAGCGGCGACGTCGTTCTGGGTGACGACTGGGTCGTTCCGGACAACACGGTTGAGCGCGAGTTGCAGGACAGTCGCGCCCAAAGGGGATATCTGTCACTCAAGAACTCGCCGCTCACCCGTCGGATCATCACGTTCAATCTGATCGCCCTGAACATTCTGGCCGCGGGCATCCTCTATCTCAGCGCCTCTCGCGACAGTTTCATCGACCAGCGGATCGCCAATCTGGCAAGCGATGCCGTACTGATCTCCAATGTGTTCGAGGTCGGCTTGCCATCAGGTGCGCCGGTCAATCTTGCCACCGGCGACGGCATGGATGTGCAAGGCAGATTGCAAAGCCTGACCATGCCCAAGGGTGTCAAGGCCTTTGTCTTCGACCCGACCGGAGCCTTGATCGGCGGCGTCGAAGGTGCGGGCCTGGGTGGCGATCTTGATGCATTGTTCGAGACCGACCAGGGTGCGACCTTCATCACGGATGCGCTTGCCGGAGTTTGGGGCCTTGTTGCCGGTGCTCTGCCGGCCGATACGCAGCTGCCTGCACCCGTCACGGATCAGCTCAGCGAACTGGTGGCCCCGACGATCAGCAACGGGCTGCAGGTCAGAACAAACCTCTCTACACCTGACGGCCTTGCCTTTGCGGCGACCAGCCCGATCCTTCAGGGCGACACGACCGTCGGTATTGTCGCCGTCGTCAGCGCCTCGGGTGAGATCGAAGCGATCGCGCGCTCGGAGCGCGAGCGCATGTTCCAGATGTTCATCATCGCGACGCTGGTATCGATCGGGCTGAGCCTTGTGCTGGCCTCGACAATCGCCAATCCGCTGTCCGATCTGGCCGAAGCGGCCGAGTTGGGCCGTGATCGGGACGCGCGCAAAATGCGCCACAACCGAATCCGCATTCCCGATCTCACAGCCCGCCCCGATGAAATCGGCCGCCTGTCCGGCGCGCTGCGGGGCATGGTGTCAGCGCTCTACAACCGGATTGAAGGCAACGAACAATTCGCCGCTGACGTTGCACATGAGATCAAGAACCCGCTGGCATCCTTGCGCAGCGCCGTGGGCACATTGCGGATGGTCAAGCGTGACGACCAACGTGAAAAACTGCTGGATGTGATTGAACATGACGTGCGCCGTCTTGACCGGCTTGTCAGCGACATTTCCAATGCGTCCCGTCTGGACAGTGAGCTTGTCAAGGAAGAGGAGGAGGAGTTCAATCTTCTCCAGATGCTCAACAATCTCAATCAGTACCTCGGCGAAGATGCCCGCGCAAAAGGCATCGAATACATCACCGATATGCCGGCCGGGCAAATCCGCGTGAACGGTCTCGAAGCACGTCTGGCGCAGGTCTTCGTCAATCTGATCACCAACGCGATTTCCTTCTGCGAAGAGGGGGACGCGATCCGCGTCTGGGCCCGCAAGCGCGAAAACCGGGTGCTGATCGTGGTTGAAGACACAGGTCCGGGAATCCCCGATCAGGCATTGACCAAGATTTTCAAACGCTTCTATTCGCAACGCCCCGAAGAGCATTTTGGCAACAACTCCGGTCTGGGCCTTGCGATCTCCAAACAGATCGTCGAAGCGCATGGCGGTGTGATCTGGGCAGAAAACATCCGTCCGACAGAGGCCGACATCACCTCAGAACCTCTGGGCGCGCGGTTCGTCGTGGGTCTGCCGGTCTAGCCGCCGATGGCGGCTTTACCCGGCACCGATCCCCAGCCGGATGTAATTGTACATGCCAGTTGCGTTGCCCTGCGCAACAGTGCGGTTCTGATCTGCGGCGCGTCAGGGCGTGGTAAATCCTCTCTCGCGCTTGAGTTGATGTCGCGCGGTGCCCGCCTGATTTCGGATGACAGAACCTGCCTGATCCTGCGGCCGCGCGGGGTTATCGCCTATGCGCCGCGCAGCCTTCTGGGAATGATCGAAGCGCGTTGCATCGGCATTCTGCGTGCCGACCCGGCCGCGCCGACGCGGGTCGATCTGATCCTTGATCTTGACCAGACCGAAACCACGCGGATGCCGACCCCCAAAAGCCGCGATCTGCTGGGGCAGAGTGTCCCACTGGTTCACAAAACGGATAGCGCCCATTTTCCTGCTGCCATCTTGCAGTATCTACTGGGCGGACCATGGACAAAGATCTGACCAAGTCGTCTCTGCTTTCGCCCCGCCTTGTGCTAGTGACGGGACCCTCTGGTGCGGGCCGCTCCACCGCGATCGCGGTCCTTGAGGATCTGGGTTTTGAGGCTATCGACAACCTCCCGCTCAGATTGCTCCCCCCCTTGCTTGAGAGCCAAGGTGCCGCTGACCGTCCCATGGCTTTGGGCATTGATGTGCGCAACCGGGATTTCTCGGTTGCGACCCTGATCGAAACCATCGACCGGCTCAGCGCCGAGCGTGGCAGCGCGCTGTCGGTCCTTTACCTGGATTGTCAGGCCGATGTTCTGATCCGTCGTTTTTCCGAGACCCGGCGCAGACACCCCCTTGCCCCGGCAGAAAACGCGGCAATTGGCGTTGAGCGGGAACTGGATCTGCTGATGCCGATCCGTGCACGATCCGACATGCTGATCGATACCTCCGAACTGAACGTCCACCAGTTGCGCGAAGAGATGGAGCATTGGTTCGCAGGCGGTGGCCATCGCGAACTGGCGATTTCGATCCAGTCATTTTCCTACAAACGCGGTTTGCCGCGTGGCATCGACATGGTGCTGGATTGCAGATTTCTTTCCAACCCCTATTGGCAGCCGGAATTGCGCGCCCTAGATGGCCGGGATGGCGCGGTGCAGGCGCATGTTGCAAAAGATCCGCGCTTTGATGCGTTCTATGAGCGGGTTCTGGGTTTGATGAAACTCCTGCTGCCTGCCTATGTCGAAGAAGGGAAGTCGCATTTGTCTGTGGCCTTCGGATGCACCGGCGGGCAACACAGGTCGGTTGTTTTGGCCGAGGCATTGGCTGGGGCTCTTGCAGAAGAGGGCAGGCAGGTGTCAATAAGGCACCGGGAGTTGGAGCGGCACCAGGTGGATGCCGGAACAGGAAAGAAACCGAATTGATCGGGATTGTGATCGTGGCGCATGGAGGGCTGGCCAGAGAGTATCTGGCGGCAGTCGAACATGTGGTAGGGCCCCAACCCGGCATCAAGGCCATCGCCATTGAGAACGACCATGATCGTGAGGCCAAGCAGACCGAGATCAGCGCAGCCGCAGATGCGGTGGACAGCGGAGATGGTGTCGTTGTGGTCACCGATCTTTTTGGTGGCTCACCCTCGAACCTGTCGCTGAGCGCCTGCAGGCAGGACAATCGCCGGATCATGTATGGCGCGAACCTGCCGATGCTGATCAAACTTGCCAAAAGCCGCCAGAAGCCGCTGGCCGACGCTGTACGCGCCGCCCTCGAAGCTGGTAAGAAATACATCGACAGCCAAAACATCGGCGCGCAATAACAACAAAACGACCAATACCTACGGGACAGACAGAGAGATCGCCAAAGTATGGTGCGCCGAACATTAGACATCGTGAATGAAAAGGGTCTGCACGCCCGCGCCTCAGCCAAGCTGGTCGAGGTTGTCGAGGGCTTTGATGCAACGGCCGAAGTCTCGCGTGATGGCTTGTCTGCCTCGGGTGACAGTATTATGGGTCTTCTGATGCTCGCGGCTTCCAAGGGAACGTCTATTGACGTGGAAACTTCGGGACCGGATGCTGAGGCTCTTGCTGATGCACTGCAGGCTTTGGTTGCAGACAAGTTTGGCGAAGGCTACTGATCGCGCCCTGAACGAGGGTGCACGGGGTGAACGACTTGGTAGACACTGCACAGAATGGCGACCAGCAGGCGAAAGCTGCAAACGCGCCCGGCACCGATACCAGCACCGGCGAAGTGTATGATCGCCGTTCCCTGACCTATGCCAATTCCTTTGATGATCCCTGGACGGCCTATTCGATCAAGATCATCGAGTGGATGACGGGGAAACCGACCATTCTGCGCATGGTCAACAAGTTCGAAAAGCAGAACGCCAGCTATCGCGGCCAACGTTTCTGGCGCGGGGCGCTCAACACCATGGGCATCGACTTGATGACCCCACCCGACCAGCTTGAGAACATTCCCAAGGAAGGCCCCGTCGTGGTGGTGGCCAACCATCCGCACGGGATGGTTGATGGAATGATTTTCGCCGATCTGATTGGCCGGGTGCGGCTGGATTACCGGATCCTGACCCGTTCGGTTCTGACGGGACTGGATGAGGCCGCCACCTCCTTCATGATCCCGGTCCCGTTTCCCCATGATCCCGAAGCACAAAAGAAAATGGTCGAGATGCGCGCCAAAGCCATGGCGCATCTTGGCGAGGGTGGGGTGGTTGCGCTGTTCCCGTCGGGTGTGGTGATGTCATCAGACACCATGTTCGGCCCTGCAATCGAACGGGAGTGGAATGTGTTTACCGCCAAGATGATCCGCCGTTCGGGGGCGCGCGTCGTGCCGATCTTCTTTCCGGGGTCCAATTCCCGCGCCTATCAGATCGCCAACCGTATCTCGCCCATCCTGCGGCAAGGTCTGTTGCTCCGCGAGATCGTGCGCTCGTGCAACAAGCCTCAGGCACCGGTTATCGGCAAACCGCTGAGCGATGCGCAGATGGCGCAGCTTGAAACCGATCCGCGTGGGTTCATGGCATGGCTGCGCGAACACACCTTGTCATTGGGTGACGAGAACCGACCGGTTTGATCGCTTGGCAGATGGACTGACGCTTACCGCGTCGGCACAGGCACCTCGCCGCGATAATCATAAAATCCACGTTCGGTTTTTCGGCCCAGCCAGCCGGCCTCGACATATTTCGTCAAAAGCGGGCAGGGACGGTATTTTGTATCCGCCAGACCGTCATGCAACACGTTCATGATCGCCAGGCAGGTATCCAGCCCGATGAAATCAGCCAGCTCAAGCGGACCCATCGGATGGTTGGCACCCAGTTTCATGGACTGGTCGATGGACTGCACCGAACCCACGCCTTCATACAGCGTATAGACGGCCTCATTGATCATCGGCATCAGGATGCGGTTCACGATGAAGGCGGGGAAATCCTCGGCGCTGGCGGCGGTCTTGCCCAACCTGTCCACCACGGCCTTGCACGAGGCGAATGTGTCTTCATCGGTTGCAATGCCCCGGATCAGTTCGACCAGTTGCATCACCGGAACAGGGTTCATGAAATGGAACCCCATGAATTTTTCCGGGCGATCCGTGCGGCTGGCCAGTCGCGTGATCGAGATCGACGATGTATTCGATGTCAGGATCGTATCGGGTTTCAGATGTGGCAGAAGATCCTCGAAAATCGCCTGCTTGACGCTCTCGCGCTCGGTTGCCGCCTCGATCACCAGGTCCATCTGGCCAAGTTCGGGCAATGCCAAGGTGGTCGAGATGCGGCCCATCGCGGCATTCATGACCTCTTCACTGATCCGACCCTTGCCGACCTGGCGGGCAAGGTTGCTTCGGATGTGGTCCAGCGCTTTGTCCAAGGCGTCCTGACTGACGTCTGTCATCAGCACGTTATACTCGGCCAGGGCCATCACATGCGCAATTCCATTGCCCATCTGGCCCGCGCCGATCACGCCGATTGTCCTGATCTCCGTCGCCATGCACACCCCCGGTTCACGATTTGCGCAACCATAGGCGCGCAGACTGCGCGCAGCAAGTGGCCGCACCTGCGACAGTTTTCTGCAAATGCACACATTAGCCGTTTCGTAAGACCTTTTGGCGAATCTGCACCTCAGGGTGAGAAATCAGGGTGACTCTCATGAGTTATGCAGTCAGCCGGGCGGATACGCTCGACTATGCTCCGTGTCATTACGGGGGGTCGAAACTTGTGTTCAGGGGGCCGGCAAAATCGACGGATCAGGACTATGTCGCCGTGATCGGCGGAACCGAGACCTATGGCCGCTTTGTGGCGCGTCCTTTCAGTGATCTGGTTGAAGACCGCCTGAATGTGCCGGTGGTCAATCTTGGGTGCCAGCATGCCGGCATCGACGCCTTTGTCTTTGATCCCGCGATCATGTCGGTGGCCAAGGGGGCACGACTGACGGTACTTCAGGTGATGGGGGCACAGAACATGTCGAACCGCTTTTATCGCGTGCATCCGCGTCGGAATGATCGCTTCCTTGGGCCCTCCGACATGCTCAGGTCGATCTATTCCGAAGTGGATTTCACCGATTTCAGCTTCAACCGCCATATGCTGTCGACATTGCAGATGCTGTCGCTGGACAGGTTCAGCCTGCTGCGCGATGAACTTCGCCGGGCCTGGATCGCCCGCATGAAACTGATCCAGCGCACGATTGACGGACCGTTTCTGTTACTCTGGCTACGTGAAGAGTTGCCTAACGGCTTGGGGGCCGAGCCGCTGTTTGTCGGAGCCGACATGATCGCAGAAGTTGCCGATCAGGCACTGGATGTGATCGAAGTGCCGGTGCGCCGCGCGGGCGGCGATCTGGAAGGGATGGTCTATGGCGCGATGCAAGGCTCGATTGCGGCGCAAATGCTGGGTGTCGAGACACATCACCTTATTGCCGAGCATCTGTCCAAAGCCCTGGCAGAGCATCTGAAAACCGGAGCATGAAAAAACCCCCGTCGGACCGGCCGACGGGGGTTTAGGATTGTTATCGTGGCTTTGGTTCAGCTCAGCTTTTCGGTCAGCTCGGGCACCGCGACAAAGAGGTCTGCAACCAGTCCGTAGTCGGCCACCTGAAAGATCGGGGCTTCTTCGTCCTTGTTGATGGCGACGATGATCTTGCTGTCTTTCATGCCCGCCAGGTGCTGAATGGCACCGGAAATCCCGACAGCGATGTAAAGATCGGGAGCCACAACCTTGCCGGTCTGACCAACCTGCCAGTCGTTCGGAGCATAGCCGGAATCCACCGCTGCGCGCGATGCGCCAACGGCAGCACCCAGCGTGTCGGCCAGTTTCTCGATCATCGCAAAGTCGTCTTCCGAACCGACGCCGCGACCACCGGATACAACCACACCGGCCGAGGTCAGCTCGGGGCGATCAGATGCCGCAACCTTGTCTTCTATCCATTCGGACAAGGACGGGTTGTCGCCCGCCGTGATGTTTTCAACCGAAGACGAGCCACCGGTGCCAGCCGCATCAAAGGTCGATGTCCGGAAGGTGATGACCTTCTTGGCATCCGAAGACTTGATGGTCTGCACGGCGTTACCGGCATAGATCGGACGCTCGAATGTCGATCCGTCCACAACGCCCGAGGCATCCGAGATCACCATGACATCCAGCAGCGCTGCAACGCGCGGCATGATGTTCTTGGCGTCCGTGGTGGCAGGGGCCACGATATGCTCGTAATTCGCGGCAAGTGCCACGATCAGGGCGGCGGCCGGTTCGGCCAGACGCTTGCCATACAGCGGATCCTCGGCGCACAGCACCTTGGACACGCCGTCAATTGTTGCGGCCTGGGCTGCGGCAGCGGCGCAGGTTGCACCCACGGCCAGAACCGTCACTTCGCCCAATTTTTTGGCCGCAGTCACCGCCTTGGCGGTCGCGTCCATGCTCAATTCGCCGTCATTGATTTCTGCGAGAAGAAGAACAGCCATTATACAGCACCCACTTCCTTGAGTTTCGCTACCAGCTCGTCAACCGAGCCCACTTTGATACCCGCTTCGCGCGCTGCAGGCTCTTCGGTTTTGACAACCTCAAGCCGCGGCGTCACGTCCACGCCGTAATCAGCCGCGGTTTTCTCATCCAGCGGCTTTTTCTTGGCTTTCATGATGTTGGGCAAGGATGCATAGCGTGGCTCGTTCAGGCGCAGGTCAACAGTCACGATTGTCGGCATCGTCACCTTGATCGTCTGCAGGCCGCCGTCCACCTCACGGGTGACAACAGCATGATCCGCTTCGACATCCAGTTCCGAGGCGAAGGTGGCCTGCGACCAGCCCAGCAGAGCCGACAACATCTGGCCCGTGGCGTTCATGTCGTTGTCGATGGCCTGCTTGCCGCAGATCACCAGACCGGGCTGTTCTTCGTCGATCACAGCCTTAAGGATCTTGGCAACCGCCAGCGGTTCGATGTCCTGATGCACATCATCGGCCGCAACCACCAGAATGGCGCGGTCCGCGCCCATCGCCAACGCCGTGCGCAGCGTTTCCTGACATTGTTTCACGCCAATCGACACGGCGATGATTTCTTCGGCCTTGCCCGCTTCTTTCAGGCGGATGGCCGCTTCGACGGCAATCTCGTCAAAGGGGTTCATCGACATCTTCACGTTCGCAAGATCAACACCCGATCCGTCCGCTTTGACACGGACCTTCACGTTATAGTCGATCACGCGTTTGACAGGTACCAACACCTTCATAAGCGTTTCACTCCTCACATGGGCCCGGCCATATCTCGACTCGGGCTTCGGTTTAGCTCGCGCTGTTGATAACGGCGCGGGGTCTCGGGAAACAGGGCAAAATCGTCACGTTTAGGTCCATAGACGTCGCGTAATTGACGTGAGGCCGGTCTAGGTCAGGCGCGGCATCGGCCAAATGGCGATCAGACCCGACTTTGATCATCTTTCCTGCCTGGAATATCGGGCGGCACTGAATTCAGCGGTTCGCGCCGGGAACCCACAACACATCATCCTTGCCGCCGTTGTTGGCCATGCGCGCGGCCACAAAGAACCAGTCGCTCAGCCGGTTGAGATATTTCACCGCATCCGCGTTCACGGCTTCCATTGTCGCCAGCTCAACGGTCTGGCGTTCCGCACGACGCGCGACGGTCCGGCAGACATGAAGTGCTGCCGCCAGCCGAGCGCCACCGGGCAGCACAAAGCTGCGCAAAGGTTCGAGATGGCTGTTCATCGCATCAATCTCGGCTTCCAGTCGCGAGACCTGCGAGGCAATCACACGCAGCGGCGGGTATTCGGATTCGGCGTCTTTCTCCATATCAGGGCGACACAGATCGGCACCCAGATCAAACAGGTCGTTCTGGATGCGCTCCAACTGCTGATCCAGCGCGCCCTCGGCTTCAAGCCGGGCAACGCCCACAAAGGAATTCAGTTCATCCGTCGTGCCATAAGCCGTGACGCGCATCGCGTGTTTGGCAACCCGCGCGCCATTGCCCAGAGCGGTTTCGCCCGCATCCCCGGTTTTCGTATAGATCTTGTTCAGAATGACCATCTGTTGCCGCCCTTATTGCCTGCTGAAATACACATAAGCCATGATCAGAACCACCGCTGCAAACTGCGCGATCAAACGCAGGCGCATCATCTTGTTTCCGTACTTGTGGTTGAAGCTACCACCTTTGGCAAAACCACCCATGCCGATCACCAAAGCGATGACAACGCCAGCCACTGCCAGCAGAATAAGGATAAATAGAGGGTCCAAAACGGCGCTCCCGGGTTCGATGTCTTCTGTGTCACCGCTGATCTAGCGGGCTGGTCCGGAAAAGCGAACCGGTTTTCTTCATATTCGGGACGCGATCGCATCCAGAGCCCGGTCAGGCAGGATCCGATGCAGGAGCGCGGCCAGGTAGGTGGCCCCCGTGATCATGTAGCGCGCCTTCGGCCTGCGTGCGTCCAGGGCCCGGATCACTTTGGCCGTCACCGCCGAGGCGGGCAGCTCGAACAGGTCTTTCTTTCCGCTGCCTTCATAAAGCCTCTTGAGCAAGCCGCGTTCATAGGCCGCGCGCCGGGGCGAGTTCTCCCAGTCGATCCAGCGCTCAAAGAACGGGATGCCCTTTACGCGAAACATCGTCGTGATCGGGCCGGGCTCAATCAGTACCACATGAATGCCGGTGCCGCGCATTTCGATGCGCAGCGTATCGCTCATCGCTTCCAATGCGCGCTTGGTCGCCGAATAAGCCCCGCGCCAGGGAATATAGGTGAAGCCCAAAGTGGAGGAACATTGCAGGATTCGCCCATGTCCCTGGGCCCGCATCACGGGCAGGACCTGCCGCGTCAGCTCATGCCAACCAAAGAAATTCGTCTCGAAAATCTCGCGCAAACCCTGTGTCGGCAAATCCTCGACAGCACCGAAAAACCCATGCGCACCGTTGTTGAACACAGCATCCAGCGTGCCGCCCGTAGCCTCAAGAACTTCGGCAAGACCCGAGGTGATGGTGGCCGTGTCGCTATAGTCGATGCGCGGGCTGTCAAACCCTTGTGCGCGCAAGGCCTCACAATCGGCCTCTTTGCGGCAGGACGCGAAAACCCGCCAGCCTCGCGCCTTGAGCGCGCGCGCGGCATCCTCACCAATGCCCGATGAGCAGCCAGTGATCAGAATGGTTTTCTGCGCCATCAAAAGCCCCCTAGTCGAATACTGGGGCCGTTCTGACGTGTAACGCGACGCTTGGCAATCAGCCCGTAGGCTCGGTCAGCAGGTATTCCGCCATCCAGCCGACCCTACTGTCATTGACTATGCGCAGCTTGACCCAACCAGTCCCATCCGCATCGATGACTTCGACCTCGGTGCCCTGAGGCAGGCTGACAAGCACCGAATACTCGGTCCCCGGCCCGTTGCGCATGTTCACGCGACTTGCGGAGACTTCGCGAATATCCGGCATCTCAGGCTCGGCCACGAGCCGGGCAGGCTGCGCCGACAAGCCGGCCACGGTGAGTTGTTGAGCCGGGTTCGCGAACAGCTCGAGGTTCTGACCCAGAGCAATCAGCACCGGTTTATCCGCAACTTCGCCCTGGGCGGTGGTAACCACCGCTTTGGGTGCCGCGGGGGGCGGTGGTGCGGGCTTTATGCGCAGCGAGACCTGTGACACCGCCGGCTGCACCGGCGCAGGCTCTGGCCGGAGTTGCGCGACGCGTTCGATGCGCGCCTCGGCCTGATCCTGTTCTGCTTCTTTTGCGGCTGCGATCAGTTCGGCCTTGCGCGGAACAAACTCATCCCCGCCGCTCAGCTCATAAAAGGCAAACGCCATAAACACGAAACTCAGAAAGACAAACTTGTTCATCCCTTCCCCCAGGGCTGTAGGCAATCTTCAGTAAACTGCAGCGATTGGTTGGCAGACCGAATCGAACTGTATCAGAAACATCGATTCGATGCGCCGTTTCATGGGGAAAATTCGCATGCTCTGCCCAAAATCAGAAAAAAGCCCCATGCGCGCAGCACCGGCTTTACGCGGTCAGGTCTGCCGCGTATCACATCATCTATGACTGATTTGGTGGACGACCCCAATATCGACCCGTCCGAGGTGGCCGAACCGCTGCGCCGTGCAATCGGCGAGCGCTACCTGACCTATGCGCTCTCCACCATCATGCACCGCGCGTTGCCCGATGCGCGCGACGGTCTCAAACCGGTGCACCGGCGCATATTGTTCGCGATGCGTGAACTGCGCCTGTCCAGTGGCGGGGGCTTTCGCAAATCCGCCAAGATCTCTGGCGATGTGATGGGCAACTATCACCCCCATGGGGACGCCGCGATCTACGACGCGATGGCCCGGCTGGCCCAGGACTTCAACGTCCGCTATCCGCTGGTCGACGGACAGGGAAATTTCGGCAATATCGACGGCGATAACCCGGCGGCGGCGCGCTATACCGAAGCGCGCATGACCCAGGTGGCCGAAGCGCTGCTGGACGGGCTGAATGAAAACGCCGTCGATTTTCGCGACAATTACGACGGCACGCTGACCGAACCGGTCGTCCTGCCTGCACAGTTTCCCAATCTATTGGCGAATGGCTCGTCCGGCATCGCGGTGGGCATGGCCACCAATATCCCGCCCCATAACATCGCGGAGTTATGTGATGCCTGCCTGCATCTGATCAAAACGCCCGATGCGCGGGATGACACGCTGCTGAACTATGTTCCCGGCCCCGATTTCCCCACCGGCGGGATCATCGTCGATGACCGCGAGACCATCGCGCAGGCCTATCGCACCGGGCGCGGCAGCTTCCGTCTGCGCTGCAAATGGGAGCTTGAGGATCTCGGCCGTGGTCAATGGCAGATCGTGGTCACCGAGATTCCCTATCAAGTGCAGAAATCCCGCCTGATCGAAAAGATCGCAGAGCTGATACAGACCAAGAAGATCCCCATCCTCGGCGATATTCGCGATGAATCCGCCGATGACGTGCGCATGGTGATCGAGCCGCGCTCCAAGAATGTCGACCCCGAAGTCTTGATGGGCATGCTCTATCGCAACTCGGATCTCGAGGTGCGCTTCTCGCTGAACATGAATGTGCTGATCGACGGGGTCACCCCCAAGGTCTGCTCGATGAAGGAAGTGCTGCGCGCCTTCCTGGATTTCCGCCGCGAGGTTCTGATCCGCCGCTCCGAATACCGGATGGAAAAGATCGACCATCGCCTAGAGGTGCTCGAGGGCTTTATCGTTGCTTTCCTCAATCTCGACCGGGTGATCGACATCATTCGCTATGATGAGGATCCCAAACCCGCCCTCATGCGCGAGGACTGGTCCAGGGATCACCCCCGCGCCATGACCGAGGCCGACTATGTCCCGCCTGCACCCGGCGAGGGCGAGTTGAGCGAAACCCAGGTGGATGCGATCCTCAACATGCGCCTGCGCAGCTTGCGGCGTCTGGAGGAAATCGAACTTCTGCGCGAACAGGCCGCGCTGATGGAAGAACGCGCTGGCCTCGAAGACCTGTTGGAAAGCGAAGGCCTGCAGTGGGACAAGATCGCGGATCAGCTCAAAGAGATCCGCAAGATCTTTGGCAAGGACTATGCAGGTGGTGCGCGCCGTACGCGTCTGGAAGAGGCCGGAGATATCGAAGACGTTCCGCTCGAGGCGATGATCGAACGCGAACCGATCACGGTCGTGTGCTCACAAATGGGCTGGATCCGCGCCATGACCGGCCATATCGACCTCAATCGTGAACTGAAATTCAAGGATGGCGACGCCCCGCGCTTTGCGTTCCACGCCGAAACCACCGACAAGCTGATCCTGTTCGGCTCGAACGGGCGGTTTTACACGCTCTCCGCCGTCAGCTTGCCGGGCGGTCGCGGCATGGGAGAACCGATCCGGCTGATCGTCGATCTGCCCAACGAGGCCGAGATCATCGACATTTTCATCTATCGCCCGGAGGGAAAACTGATCGTCGCCTCCAGCGCCGGCAACGGGTTCGTGGTGCCGCAGTCCGATGTCATGGCACAGACCCGCGCGGGCAAGCAGGTGCTCAACGTCAAGGGAGACGAGCGCGCCTGCGCCGTGCGACACGTCGCCGGGGATCACGTGGCGGTTGTCTCGCAGAATGGCAAATTCCTGGTCTTCCCGCTCGAAGAGCTCCCCGAAATGGGCCGGGGCAAAGGCGTGCGCCTGCAGAAATACAACATGGCGCGCGGCAAACAGGGCTCTCTCGAACTTGACGGTGGTCTGTCCGATCTCACCACCTTCGTCTGGCAGGAGGGCCTGCGCTGGAGCATGGGCGGCGGCAAGACCCGGCATGAACCGGATATGTCGGAATGGCTGGCCAAGCGCGCAGGCGTCGGCAAACGCCCGCCCCACGGCTTCCCCAAGGACTACAAGTTCGGCTGAACAGCCAAGGCCCGCGCGCGCGGGCTGCGTCTTTCTGGTCGCAAATACCCGATCACACCGGTTGTGCCATGAGCCAGACCCCACCTTCCGGGCGCAATGTCAGGATCATCACCGGTTTGGGATCACGCCCTTTCACGGCGGTAAAGTGAAACCGTGACAGCAGGGTTGCCAGAATGATCACCGCCTCCTGCAGCGCGAAACTGGCCCCGATACAGATACGAGGCCCATCGCCAAACGGCAGATAGGCATAGCGCTCGATGGCCTTGCGATCCGCGAAACGGTCAGGGCGAAATGCATCCGGTTCCTCCCACAGCAGATGACTGCGATGCAGCGCATAGATCGGCAGGATCACGGTATCGCCCGGCAGGATCCTGGTGGCGCAGATCTCATCCTCGGCCAGGGCGGTGCGCGATACCATCGCGGCAGGCGGGTAAAGCCGCAGCGCTTCGTCCAGGATCTGACGAATGAAGGGCAAATGCGCCACATCTGCACCGGTGGCTGCACGGCCATCGCTCAGGACGGCTTGCGCCTCGGCGCGGGCCTGTTCCTGCACCTTCTGGTCGAACGCACACAGATAAAGCCCCCATGCCAGCGACAAGGCGGTGGTCTCATGACCGGCGACGATGAAGGCCAGCAGGTTGTCACGCAGTTCGGCGGTTGTCATCTGCCGCCCGGACTTGGGATCCTCACCGCTCAGCAACAGATCCAGAAGATCGGGCACGCCTTGCGGGCCGCGCGCGGCGCGCGCCTCGATGGCCCCGTCCGCCATCTTTTTCATATCCGTCATGCCGCTGTCTGACAGCGCACGCGACGGGCGCGGGATCCAGTCTGGCGCTCCCAGGATATCAAGCAGAGACACTTTTCCGGCATCCGCGATATAGGTCTCGATCGCCGCATGCACCGCGTCGCGATCAAACGAACCGTCACCCGAAAAGGTCACGTCACCGATCACATCGAAAGTGGTCGTGACCATCTCGTCAAACAGGTTGACGGCGCGCCCCGTGCCTGCCTCGGCAATCCGCGCCGCCGACCGTTCAGCCGCCGCCGTCATGATCGGGGCCAGGTTCATCACATTGCGGTGGGAAAACACCGGTGCCGCCATCCGCCTCTGCCAGCGCCACTGCGCGCCCTCTGCAATGAACAGGGAATCGCCAATCGCCGGATTCAACAGGGTCTTGGTCACAACCGATTTCGGATAGAAGGCCTCGCGCTCCAGCAGCACCTGACGGATGCCGGCGGGATCGGTCAGCATATGCCAGCGCTTGCCGGTCTTGCCCGACACGATGGGCTGGTGCGTCGAGGCCTCGGGGATGATCGAGACGATGTTGCGCCGCGCCTCGCGAAAGCTGCGCCAGACACCCAGAGGTGCCGTTGCCAGCGGCACGGTGACGGGCAGCGCTTCATCACGGGTCAGATGCATGATAGGCAGATTTCGGCTGGTCAGGATTATCAGGTCATATAGGCCACAATGGCCCGCCTTCAAAGGTTTGCACCCCTGAGGGTTTGTGGATAGGTTCACGGCGACACCAAACGGGGATACCGATGACGCGATTGTTTGCCTTTCTTTCTGTGTTCGCCCTTCTGACGGCATGCGGCGAACAGGTCGTCGATGAAACGCGAATCGCGGATCTGGGCGAGTTCCGCCTCGGCCACAACATCGTGATCGCCTCCAAGATGCAGAGAGTCCCGGCCTCGCGCACCGCGACCGAGGAAGAATGGGTAACCGCGCTCACCCAGGCCTTTGATGATCGCTTTGCCCGTTATCAGGGCAACCAACTCTATCATTTCGGCATTTCGGTCGAGGGCTATATTCTGGCCCCTCCCGGCGTGCCCGTGGTGGCAGCGCCAAAATCAGCCGTCGTGCTGAACGTCACCATCTGGGATGACGCCGAAGCCCGCAAGCTGAATGAAGAACCACATCAGTTGCTGATTTTCGAAAGCCTCGATGAAGGTCTCGGTGTGGGCTCGGGCTATACCAGCACAGCGGAAGAACAGCTTGCCAATCTTGCGTTCAATGCCTCCCGCGAGCTTGAAAAATGGCTGTCCAACAAACAGGAAGAACTTGGCTGGTTCAACCTGAAGCCCGGCACTGAACCAAGCAAAGACCTCACCGATCCCACGGCAGCCTCCGAGGAAAGCATCACGGATACGGTCCTGCCTGCGGATGACACGGATCCGGTGGTCGCGACGTCTGAACTGCTCGAAGACGGCTAGGCTCTGGGCCCATGAACGGGTCCCCGCCCCAACGGCTGCTTTGACCCAGAGCAGATATTGGCGAAAGATGCGGCAATGACCGGGTTGCGGGGCGGAGCTTCCGCTCCGCGCATTTCTATGCTTTGGCAAAGCCATCATCGCGCGAAATCCTTGGCTGCGATCGCACAATAAAAGCCCGGACGGATAACGCCTGGGCCTCTAATGTCGACGGATCGGATTTGACTGCTCTCCCAGCCTGCCTGATCGAGACGCGAATTTGTATCAGCCGGCGAGTTGCACTTCCGGCTGCTTCCATGTGCCATCGAGCACGGAAGCCTCTGGATAGTAGACCCGCATCACCGCCATGAAGGGTCCCTCTGGTGCGGGCAGCCAGTTCTTGGCCTTATCTCCTTCGGGTTGCGTCGCGGAAAGGTAGATCGACGTGCTGCCGTCGGCATCCGTCACCAGATCGGGCAACATGGGCGAGTTGATCAGATACTTGTCTATCGGGTTGGCCACGAGAAACTGCTGCGGCAGGTTGTACATGGTAATTGACCAGAAGGCTTTCGCGGGCGGAAGCTGACCCTTTTCAAATCGGATCACATAGGTCTTGTCACCCGAGAGGGGCTGGCCATCAGCAGAGGTTCCAAAAAGACCATAGTAGGCTTCTTCCTTTGAATTCCCGAGAATTCCCATCTGGGCGCCCACTGCACGGTTCACATAGTCACCGTTGATGAAAGCCCGGGTACCGAACAGATTCTCCGAAGTCTCGGTTGTCTTTCGGCGCGCATCGATCTCTGCCTGCCCGTCGGCCATTCCAGCCTTCAGCGCCTCAGCCATGTCGCTCGACAAGGCGGCGATGTCGAGCTTTTCGCCCGGAACGATGCCGATCTGGGCAAAGCGGTCCCGCAAATCTTTTTCATCGGGAAGAACCGGGACGTACTGAAGTATGAAGGAAAGCAGATTGAACAGTTCAAGCGAGGTCCGTTCATCGGCGACAGAAAGCGGCGTTGGAAAGTCCACGGTCGGCGCGGCAGCCGGGGCAGGCGTTCCCGCAAAGGCGGAAAGCGTTGCGAGCTTGTATTCCGCTTGAATCGCGCGGACATTGTCGATGTCCTTCGGGCCAAACAGCTGTGTGCGGTAGATCGCGAGCACGAAATCCGTCTCGGCCTGAATGACTTTGGTGATGCCGGCTGGCACCTCACCCGTCCAGCCCGGACCGCTGATCAGAAAGCTGCCGCCGTCATTTCCGGTAGCACGGGTGCCAAGATAATCGAAGTTATACGTGTAGGAGTCGACCAATTGAACCGAGAAGTAGCGGTTCGCATCGATCTTCGGCAAGGTCAGAACAATCGGTTCGGCGCGCAAATCAAGCCAGCAAAAGGAATACGGCGTGTCCGAGTTGGGGGTTTGCACCGCCGTGTCGGCAGGTGTGTAGACGTTTGCCTCGCTGTAAAGACCGTTCGGCGGCCCCTTGTATTGCTTGTCCTTCTCATTGATGAAGTACGCCCACATGATGCGGTAGTAATCCACCATGGGAAACCCATAGATATAAGCCTCCTTCGCGATGGCACGGGCCTCGTCGGGGGACACGGAAATCGTGGCTCGAGCGGGAAGCCCGATGGCCCCTGCCGCCATGAACGCAATGGCGGAGGTGGCGGTCTGGGTGAAACGGCGACGTGTTACTTTCATGGTCTATCTTCTTTTCCGGAGGTTATCGAACTACGGTAATCTGAGCACGCTCATCACGCGTTGATCTTGGTCAATGTAGAGAGCTTGCTTTGTCTGCTCTGGGCTCGAGGCCCTCATCTGACGGTTTTGGTCGAATGTCGGCTTTACCCCGGATTGTGGACATCACTGCGTTGTTTCCATCGGCGACAACATCGTGATTGAAGGGCGGCTCGAGGATTGTCCATGTCGCATCTGTTCTGGCTCGGCCAGTATTGTCTCAACCGCATCAAGCATATGTTCCCAAAGCCGCGGAGGGTGCTCGTGCAGATGACCGAAAGGTACTCAGCGGCATGTTCCATGTCATTCGCAATGGCTTGCGCTGGCGCGACGCACCTGCCCGCAAAAGGGCGCGTTTGCCGGGCACCTGCATCCGGTGCTTGATTTTCCCGACCGAACCCAATATGTCGCCCGCGCATAGGAAACAGGGTCATTCAGACCCATTTGACAAAAGGGCGCCGGACACGATGGCAAAGGCAAAGTTTGAACGTAACAAACCTCACGTGAACATCGGTACGATTGGTCACGTGGATCACGGCAAGACGACGCTGACGGCGGCGATCACCAAGTATTTCGGCGATTTCAAAGCCTATGACCAGATCGACGGCGCGCCCGAAGAGAAGGCCCGCGGCATCACGATCTCGACCGCGCACGTGGAATACGAGACCGACGCGCGCCACTATGCCCACGTCGACTGCCCTGGCCACGCGGATTACGTCAAGAACATGATCACCGGTGCGGCGCAGATGGACGGCGCGATCCTGGTCGTGAACGCGGCTGATGGCCCGATGCCCCAGACCCGTGAGCACATCCTGCTGGGCCGCCAGGTGGGTATCCCCACGATGGTGGTCTACATGAACAAAGTCGACCAGGTTGACGACGAAGAGCTTCTGGAACTGGTGGAAATGGAAATCCGCGAGCTTCTGTCGAGCTATGACTACCCCGGCGACGATATTCCTATCGTGCGCGGTTCGGCGCTGGCGGCCATGGAAGGCCGTGATCCCGAGATCGGCGAAAGCTCCATCCGCGCGCTGATGGCTGCGGTTGATGAGTGGATCCCGACCCCCGAGCGTGCGATCGACCAGCCGTTCCTGATGCCTGTCGAAGACGTGTTCTCGATCTCTGGCCGTGGCACGGTTGTGACCGGTCGTATCGAGCGCGGCGTGATCAACGTGGGCGACAGCATCGAGATCGTGGGCATCCGCACCACGCAAACGACGACCTGCACCGGTGTGGAAATGTTCCGCAAGCTGCTGGATCGTGGTGAGGCTGGCGACAACATCGGCGCGCTGCTGCGTGGTATCGACCGTGAAGCGGTCGAGCGTGGTCAGGTTCTGTGCAAGCCCGGTTCCGTGACGCCGCACACCAAGTTCGAAGCCGAAGCCTATATCCTGACCAAGGAAGAGGGTGGCCGTCATACGCCGTTCTTTGCCAACTATCGCCCGCAGTTCTACTTCCGTACGACGGATGTGACCGGCACGGTGATGCTGGCCGAGGGCACCGAGATGGTGATGCCCGGTGACAACGTGTCCTTCGGCGTCGAGCTGATCGCACCGATCGCGATGGAACAAGGCCTGCGCTTTGCCATCCGCGAAGGTGGCCGCACGGTTGGTGCCGGAGTTGTGTCCAAAATCACCGACTGATTTTGACACCGCAGACGGGCAGGGCGATTTCCCAAAAAATCGCCCGGAGCC
>NZ_JBASXK010000161.1:0-1769 GCF_049276915.1 Aestuariivita sp.
GGGTCCAGTACGTCGCGCAGGCCATCGCCGAGCAAATTGAAGGCAAAAACAGTAACAAAAAGCGCTAGCCCTGGCGCCAGACTGATCCAAGGCGCCTGTTCAATAAAGCCGCGCCCAGTATTGATCATGTTGCCCCAAGATGGTTCAGGGGGCTGAGCTCCGAGACCCAAAAAACTGAGCGCACTTTCCAAAAGCACAGCGTAAGAAAACGCAACCGCCGCCTCAACCACCACGGGGCCAATCACGTTTGGCAAGATTTCCCGAAGAATAATGCGATGGCTGGGAATTCCTAGGCAAATAGCGGCCTCTAGAAACGCTTGGCGCTGCACAGTCTGCGCAACAGCACGGGTCAGACGGGCAAATCCGGGGATAAAGATAATCCCTATTGCCAGCATTGCATTCAAGATCGAAGTTCCAAGGCTGGCCATCAGGATTACAGCCAAGAGGATCGCAGGAAAGCAAAAGACAATGTCCATGAAACGCATGAGAACGGCATCGACCGCTCCACCTCGATAGGCCGCAAGGATTCCGATCAGAATCCCCCCAGTCGCCCCGATTGCCACGGCGACAAGCCCTACGACTATCGAAATGCGCGCGGCATAGATCACCCTGCTGAAGATGTCGCGGCCCAGTTCGTCCGTTCCCATCAGGTGCACGATGCTTGGTGGTTCAAGCATGACCATCACATCGAGCGCGTAGGGATCGTAGGGCGCGATCCAGGGTGCCAGACCCGCCAACAAAAAAACGAGCGCTACGACCGGGAGGGTGATGGCGACGAGCCCGAAGCGGCGCCGGTTGAAACCTGCCAGCATCTATTGCCGAGTCCGGACCTGGCGCGGGTCAATTACCTGAGCCGCAAGGTCCACTAGCAAGTTAACGATCAGCACTATCACGATTATTGACATCGTGGCAGCCAGAAGGACCGGGTAATCGCGGTTGATTATGCCCACCAGAACCAGAGACCCGATACCAGGGATACGAAATACATCCTCGATAATCACAACGCTGCCAACAAGAAAGCCAAATTCAACCGCCCCTACTGTCAGGAAAGGAATGAGAGCATTGCGCAGCACGTGGTGAGTAATAAGCCGCAGATTGGTCAGGCCTTTTGACTTCGCGGTTTCAATATAATTAGACTGCATCACCTCGATCACGGCGGTGCGCATGATGCGGATTAAAAGGCCGGATGAGACCACGCCGAGCGCGATGCAGGGCAGAATCAGACCTCGCAAATTTTTGGAAAGGCTTTCTGAGGCCGGCGTGAAACCGCCCGTCGGCAACCAACCGAGGCGCAGCGAAAAGAAATAGATTAGCAGTGTCGCCAACCAGAAATTCGGCGTCGATCCAAACAGGGTCGCCAAGGTCGTGACCACGCCGTCGGTGCCACTTTGATGCCGGAAACCAGCCAATGCACCCAAAGGGATTGCAAGTATCAAAGCCACGAGAAACGAGATGCCGGCAAGTTGCAGGGTTACCGGGATGCGTTTTCGCACCTCAGGACCGACGGCTACCGCGTTCTGAAACGATATACCGAAATCTCCGGCAAGCGCCTTGCTCGCCCAATCCACGTATTGAACAACAAGCGGTCGGTCGAGGCCGTGCTGGTGTTCGAACCGCAGGATTGCCTGTGGCGTTGCCTGAAATCCCAGTGCCGAACGTGCAGCTGATCCAGGCACGACATTTACAGCGACGAAAAGAATTACCGACGCCGCAAAAAGCGTCGGCACGAAAGTGGCTAATCGGATCAATAGAAGACGTAGCATGGGTCA
>NZ_JBASXK010000162.1:0-1941 GCF_049276915.1 Aestuariivita sp.
GACCGCATGCGTCGTGTTGAGACAAGTTCTGACAGGGTTTTGCGAAGACTTTCACAACCCACCGTTCGCTGGGGTTAAGCCCTTGTTTTCAAAGGCTGCGCAGGCGCGGCATCCGCCACTTGGCGACCGGTTCGATCATCAGCTCATGCAGAGCCCAGACCAGGGCGTCCACCCGGTCGGGCGAACCTTTGCCTTCAAAGCCGCGAATGGTCATCTGTGCCATCTGATCTTCCAGCTCGCCCAGCCCGCGCAGATGATGCACCCGGCCCTGCTCGTACAAAGCCGCCACCGGCTCGGCCCGTGCGACCTTGCCCCGCGTGGCATGCACGCTCTTGTAGGGCACAACCGGATCCAGCTGGCGCACCACCTCCTCCACCAGCTGACCGCCCTGGTTGACCTCTGCCACCAGCCTGTCCGCCCCATGGCGCGCCATCGCGTCAATCGCCGCCCGTGCCCAGCCGGTCGACCCCACGCCCTGCACCGTCTCATCGGCCAGCACATAGGCCCGCCAGGACTGAGGTGCCCCTTTCATGACAACACCTGCCACCACGATCCCGCAGGCATCCGCCGAAGCCCCGCTCGACACCGCCGGATCCAGCGCCACAACGATACGATCCAGCGCCGGTGCCTCATCCACCTGCGCCATCGCCAGCATCTGAGCCGACCACAGCGCCCCCTCGATATCGGCCAGCACCACACCGTCCAGCTCTTGTCGCCCCAAGCGCGTGCCGGCAAAGCGCCGTTCGACCTCGGCCAGGAAAGACGCCGCCAGATTGGCCCGGTTGGCTTCGGTCGGCGCATGGCTGACCACGGTGGACGGAGCCGCTAGCAATTCGGTCAAAACCTCCACATTGCGCGGCGTTGTGGTCACGCAGACCCTCGGATCATCCCCCAGGCGCAACGCGAATTGCAGCATGTCCCAGGTCGACTGCGCCTTGCGCCACTTGGCAAGTTCATCCACCCAGGCCGCATCGAACTGTGGCCCGCGCAACCCATCCGGATCATGCGCGGAATAGGCTTTCGCCTCGGCCCCGTTCGGCCAGATCAGCTTGGCCTCCCCCGCTTTCCAGCGCGGACGACGATCGGGCGGCGAACAGGCCAATATCCCGCTTTCGCCGAAAACCATCACATCGCGCACCTGATCGAATGTCTCGCCCACCAGCGCAACCCGCCGCGCGCGACCCGGATCCAGCGGCATGGCACCCTCCACCTGCGCGCGCACCCATTCGGCACCCGCGCGCGTCTTGCCCGCACCGCGGCCGCCCAGAACCACCCAGGAATGCCACGTCCCTTCCGGCGGCAGCTGATGCGGCATCGCCCAGAACTCGAAAAGGAAAGGGAGGGCACGCAGCCCCCCCTCCCCAAGTTCATGCAGAAACTGCTCCTGAAGAGCAACAGGTGCGCAGGCGAGCCAGGCGGCACCCGATTTCAAATCGAGCGTGGTCAAGGTTGACGGCATATCCGCCTTGCACGATCCCGAGGGTTCGGTTTGTTTGTTCAGCAAGGATCGTCTCCAATCTCTGACAGTTTCTGATCAGGCCCTCTGCAGGCGACAAAACCTTTGCCACCAAGGCCAGTTCGACATCCTCTCCTGCTATGACCTGTTGGTTCAGGCCTTCGATGACGTTGCGTAGATCCCGGATCGAGTTATGGACCGACCGAACCAGTTCTGCGGTCTTTGACTCGTGCTCTTCCTGAGTAACAAGTGTCATGGATTATCGTCCTCATGCGTGAGTGAGTTCCGCACGAGAGACACGCAAAACGGCCCCGCAGATCGTTCCACGAGGCCGCAAATGCACATCTTCCAGCTTGTCACAACCTATACGGGAATAAGCGCGCCGAGTCAAGGAATAAGCCGCCAGTAGGAACCGGCAAGCTATTGAAAGTTTTAGTTAAATCACCGTTACCCCAGCGTGCGTCGCTCAGTTGTCCGATGCGGGC
>NZ_JBASXK010000163.1:0-2376 GCF_049276915.1 Aestuariivita sp.
AAGCCAGCCTCCTTAATGTAATGGGTTTGGGGCTACGCCTCAGCGCAGAATGATGCCAATTGAGGCGAGCGCAGTTGTGGCGGCAGTGATCTGGGCTTCGGTTGCACCATCAGGCCAGACGAGGTCGTGGCGATTAGCGATGGCAGGGCCTCGGAGAAGGACAACCCCAGGGGCATCAGATGCGCTCGCATCCACAGAGTCCCACAGGATGCCAGAAGCGTTCTGACTGCCGTTGGACGCGCCAGGTGCAAAGCTTGTGTATTTTCCGCCGGTGGTAATTCTTCCAAGCACCGTGCCAGGCTCAAGCTTACCTGCGCCAGAGGCGATGGTCACGGTTTCGCGGGTGTAATCACGCAGCACTTCCCAGACGAGAAAGCCGCCTGTGTGTTTTCCTTCTGTGAGCATGGTCATGAACGATTATCCTTTTTGGCGGAATGTACGGGCGATCACATCGCCCCAGGATTGGGTGTTGGCCCCGCGCCCGGGTTGAGCATGTGCCGCTGTGATGTCGGGGGTTGCCTCGGCCTTGGCTGCGAGAAGGCGGTGGCGGACCTCGTCGAGCCCCACGTCTTCCTCTAGGAAACGACCTGCCATCTGCGGCTGGCCCGCAAGGCGGCAAAGATCGATCACAGCGCGGGCATGAGACATCGCCTCAGCGCGGATCGCCCCAGCGTCGAGTGGTGCGTCGGGTGGTGCGTTGGAGGCTGCAGCGCAGTTCTCTGCCGCACGCGATTGGGCGTTTCCGGCCTGAAGACCCTCATCCTGCACACTTGTACACGTAGGATCAGCGGTTGTTGCCACCGGATCAACGTTCCCGGCGGGAACCTTGGTCGCGGGATCAGATGCGATTGGCGCAGCGTCATTGCCTGCCACACCGTTATCGTCTCCAACGATTTCCCTGGCTGTGGTTGCGGGGTCAGGCGCGATGGCCTCAACTGCCTCAACCAGTTCAGGCGGGACGTTACGGAACCGCCCGATATCAAAGCTGGCGGCAATCCGCACCGGCTCTGCCATGCGCGTGGCAAGCCCCGCCTCCAACGCATCTTTTGCGTCAAACCATGTCTCCGCCGACAGCAATGCCGCGATTTCAGCCTCCGGCTTGCCGGATTTGGCCGCGTATCCCCGCGTCATGCTGGCTGCGATCTTGTCCAACGTGCCGGCCATGTCGCGCATGTCTGCGGCCGTGCCCATGACAACGCCAGACGGGTCATGGATCATCAGAAAAGCGTTTTCCGGCATGACGATCTCGTCGCCCGCCATGGCAATGTAGCTCGCAGCGGAGGCCGCGATACCATCGATCCAGACTGTAATTGTGCCTGCATGACGCTTCAGGGCGTTATAGATTGCAACCGCATCAAAGACTGAGCCTCCAGGGCTATTGAGGCGCAAATCAATAGGCGCATCATCTGGCAGCGTGCCCAGCTCGGCCAGAAACCCTTTGGCAGAAACGCCGTAGGCGCCGATTTCGTCATAGATCAGCACTTCCGCGCCCGTTGCCCGGGCACGGATCGTGTACCAACTGTTCATGGTGTCACTCCTGTTTGGATTGAGCGGCGGACTCGTCGCCTTTGTCATCTGGTTCCGACGTCTGGCTCGGTGTTGCCCGCGCACCTTGCGTCTCGCCTGGGCTGGTGCGGTACACGAGCCCCAACTGCTTTGTCCGCGCAGCATCGGCCGCGTTTTCACGGTCGACCTCCTCGACATCATAGCCCGTGGCCTCGACCACCTTGCGTCTTGAGGTGATGCCCGCCTCCATCGCCAGCACCTGCGCCTGAATGTCTTTCAAGGGATCGACCCAATCCCACCGGGGCGGGATCCACTGTACCGTGCGCGCAGCCGCGGGGTCAGGCAGATTAAGCCGACCCACCAGCTGTGCTGTATCCAGCCAGCGTCGCCAAATCGGTCGGCAGAGCTGATGCGCAATCACCCCGTGCTGCAACTGTTGCACGCGCCGGCGGAACTCAACCAGTTCTGCCCTCAGGCTGGAATAGTTCGCCTGCCGGACATCACCGGTCACAAGGTGATAGGGCAGCCCCAGCGAGGCAGACACCGCAAGCAACGTGCGATATTGAAACGCCTCATAGCCGCCACCAACATCCGCGGGGCTCGAGAACTTCACATCCTCGCCCGGCAGCAGAACCTGCATGGTGCCGGGCTCAAGGCTAGCCATAGCTGCGCCACCAAGATCCGCCTCGCCCTCGCCCATCATCGGATCTTCCGGCGCTGTCTTGGTGATGAAGCCGGCAAACATTGCTGCTGTCTTTTTGCGATCTAGTTCGGCGTCATCATACTGATCAAGCAGGAACAACCGCACCATCGCGGGCGCAACATGGGGCAAGCCACGGATCTGACCCGCATCAATGGGGCGGTAGATGT
>NZ_JBASXK010000164.1:0-37651 GCF_049276915.1 Aestuariivita sp.
CCACATAGCTCACCCCCCATCGCTTGAGCTTGGCAGGCAGATCGGCAAACTCATCCAGCATATGGGTTTCAAACCGCAGCTGGCCATGCAGGTCAGTAACCAGAGAAGCGCGTGTCTCGGCCAGCGCGCTCAGAACGCTATCGGCAAACTCGGGACCACGCAGCCCCCCTTCCCAGCTATAGAACTGGGCCAGAACGGCCGTGGTGATCCCGTTTGACGCGAATTCCGCCTCGGCGGCAACCAACCCTTCACTGCGCTCCTTCATGGCACCGCGCCGTGGTGCAAGATGACGCTCAAAGCCGTCGCCATGAATGTCAACGATACCGGGCAGGACCAGAAAGCCGGACAGGTCCACCTGTTTGGGCATCTGCCTGTCGACGATCTGCCCCTCTGCCAGATGCAAGGGAGCAGTACTCAAACCATCCGGGCGCAACACCTCGGCACCGCAAAAACTCAACGAGAGAGCTGCCATTACTCGGTCTCGTCCGGGCAGTCTTCACCGGAACAATCGGGAAGAATCGTGCCGAACACCGCCTCCATCCAGGTGATGTCCGGATCAAACCGCCCTGTTTCAAGGAAATAGAGCGTTTCGGCGATCACACGCGGGCTGTTCATCATGAATGTATGCGTGACCGGCAGAACCATATGCGCGGTCATGCCATCGACTTTGGTTTCCTCGACCGCCACCTTGCCGTCATCCGGCCCGTTGATCATGTTGGAAAAGATCGGGTTCAGAGATTGATCCCCGGCAATCACTCCGACCGGGTAATCCACCGGCGGAAGACGGCGTGGCAAACTGGAGGGACCGGTTCCGATCTGACGTCCGGCCGGACCGTTTATCCAACCAAACACCTCCAGATCGCCGAACTCATCCACCAATTGGCTGCCCTGGTTCGGGGGCCCAAGCATAACCACGCGGCCCAGATTGGCGGGGCGATCCCGCACCAGCCAGTAGCGCACAAGAATGCCCCCCATGGAATGGGTCACGAAATGGACTGTCGTGTCTCCGCATTGGGCCACCGCTTTGGGCAAGGTATCGTCCACCAGCAACTGAATGGGCGCTTCGGTCGATGAATACCCCGGCCGCACCACCTGATAGCCGCGCTGCTCCAGAACCTCTTCCATGACAGCGAACGACGCCTGGGTACGCGCCAGCCCGTGCAGCAAGATCACGCAGTCAGCGCGCGCCGCCGTCGCAAGACACAAAACAACAAGAGCCAGAACATATCTCATGGCGTTGAAATACGTGCGCTGGCGCGATTACTAAAGGGGACATTGCAAAGAGGTACAGAAAAGTGAAACCCCGAGTGGCTGTCCGCGCAGTTTTGCTGCACAACGACCGTCTTTTGCTGGTCAATGCTTGGGCCGATCCGAAACACACCTTGTGGTGCGCGCCGGGAGGTGGCGTTGAGGCAGGCCAATCCCTGCCTGACAATCTGCGCCGCGAAGTGATGGAAGAGACAGGTCTGACGATCCAGGTCGATGCGCCCTGTCTCGTGAATGAATTTCACAATCCCGATAACGGCTTTCACCAGATCGAAGTGTTTTTCCGCTGCAGGCTTCTTGCCGGCTAAATCAGCCCGGATTGGGAAGACCCCGAAAAGATCGTGACAAAGCGCCGTTGGTTCACACGCGACGAAGTCGCGCTAACCTGGCTCAAGCCGTCCCGGCTGCCGGACGTGGCCTGGGGATCGGGGTTTGATTATGATCCGCTGGAGCGCATCGTTTTCTGACCCTGCGCGACCGACAGAGCCACACCGCCCAACACCAGTATCGTTGCCATGATGAAGGTGAACGTCACCGGTTCACCCAGAAGGACCAACCCGCCCACCATTGCGATGACGGGCACGGTCAGTTGGGCCACGGCCGCAACCGATGCCGCCAACTGTGGCAGGACGCGGTACCACAGCGCATAGCCAAGCCCCGAGGTCACGGCCCCCGAGACACAGGCGAGCAGCAGCGCGTCGGGTGCGGCTTGTGTGAAGCTCTCAACGCCCATGATCAGGACCAGAGCCACCCCGAACGGTGCCGCCATCACGAAATTTGCCGCCGTTGCCCTCAGGGGATCGGACGCCCCTCGCCCCAACAGCGAATAGATACCCCAGCCTATTCCGGCCAGCATCATGAAGCCGGCATGCGACGGGCTAACTGCGGTCGCGTGCCCTGGCCAGAGCAGCCAGACAAGACCCAGCCCTGCGATGCCCGCTCCAAGCCAGCGTTGCAGCGGCGGGCGCTCGCCTCCAAGCAAAGCCCCGGAAAACATCGTGATCTGCACCATCCCGAACAGGATCAGCGCCCCGATGCCTGCATCCAGCACGACATAGGCAAAGGAAAAACCGAAGATGTAGGTAAAAAGGGCCAGTGCCGCGCGCCAGTCTCCGGCACCGCGAAGGCTGGTGCCGCGCGCCACGACAAGACCCCAGAGCATCACACCACCGGCCAAGAGCCGCACTGCGCCAAAGCTGGCGGGATCAATGCCACCATCCACCAGCGCCATGCGGTTCAGCACCGAATTCGCCGCGAAGGCAACCATTGTCAGAGTGGTCAATAAAAACAGCCTCATGGGCTGCAGCAGTAGCCTGCGTGAATGGAGACAGCCAGTCACAAAGACTTGGGCATCGGCACCGCGAACCTTCCCGAGGTGTTTTCAATCCGACAGACGCCGGCGTGGTGATCCTCGGCGAAACGGAAAAGGGCCGCCCCATGGGCGACCCTTCTGATCTTGTGATGGGCTGGCACCTGGCAGGTGCCGCGCGCCACTCGATCTCTTTCGCAAACGAAAGAAGATCTTACATCATGCCGCCCATGCCGCCCATGCCGCCCATGTCGGGCATGCCGCCTGCGCCTTCTTTCGAAGGTTTGTCGGCAACCATGGCTTCGGTGGTGATCAGCAAACCAGCGATCGAAGCTGCGTCCTGCAGAGCAGTGCGCACAACTTTGGCAGGGTCGATCACGCCGAACTTGAACATGTCACCATATTCTTCGGTCTGAGCGTTGAAGCCGAAGGATGGATCGTTGCTTTCGCGGATTTTGCCCGCGACAACCGAACCGTCCACACCTGCGTTTTCAGCGATCTGACGCAGAGGCGCTTCAAGCGCCCGGCGAACGATCGAGATACCGACGTTCTGGTCGTTGTTGTCACCGGTCAGGCCTTCGAGGGTCTTGCCAGCCTGAACCAGAGCCACACCACCACCGACGACGATGCCTTCCTGAACGGCCGCACGGGTCGCGTTCAGCGCGTCATCAACACGGTCTTTACGCTCTTTCACTTCGATTTCGGTCATGCCGCCAACGCGGATGACAGCAACACCGCCTGCCAGTTTGGCAACACGTTCCTGAAGCTTTTCACGGTCGTAGTCGGACGTGGTTTCTTCGATCTGGTTGCGGATCTGGGCCACGCGGGCTTCGATCTCGGCCTTCGCGCCAGCACCGTCAACGATTGTGGTCTCGTCTTTGGTGATCGAGACTTTCTTGGCGGAACCCAGCATGTCCATGGTCACGGACTCAAGCTTCATGCCCAGGTCTTCCGAGATGACCTGGCCACCGGTCAGGATCGCGAGATCCTGCAGCATCGCTTTGCGGCGATCACCAAAACCAGGTGCCTTGACCGCTGCGATTTTCAGACCGCCACGCAGTTTGTTCACAACCAGTGTCGCCAGCGCTTCGCCTTCGACGTCCTCTGCAATGATCAACAGAGGTTTTTGCGATTGGATCACTTGCTCGAGCAGCGGAACCATCGGCTGAAGGCTCGACAGTTTCTTTTCGTGCAGCAGGATGATCGCGTCTTCCAGTTCGACGGTCATCTTGTCGGCATTGGTCACGAAATAGGGGCTGAGGTAGCCACGATCGAACTGCATACCTTCAACGACGTCGGTCTCTGTTTCCAGACCCTTGTTTTCTTCGACGGTGATAACACCTTCGTTGCCGACTTTTTGCATCGCGTCAGCGATCTGGCGGCCGATTTCCGATTCACCGTTGGCCGAGATGGTGCCGACCTGGGCAACTTCGGCGCTGTCGGACACGTCACGCGCAGCAGCTTTGATGGCTTCTACGACTTTGATGGTGGCCAGATCGATACCGCGCTTGAGGTCCATCGGGTTCATGCCAGCGGCAACCGATTTCATGCCTTCGCGCACGATGGCCTGAGCCAGCACGGTTGCGGTTGTTGTACCGTCACCGGCTTCGTCATTGGTGCGCTGGGCCACTTCTTTGACCATTTGCGCGCCCATGTTTTCGAACTTGTCTTCCAGTTCGATTTCCTTGGCAACCGATACACCGTCTTTGGTGATGCGCGGCGCGCCAAAGGATTTGTCCAGAACCACGTTGCGGCCTTTGGGGCCCAAAGTGACTTTGACCGCATCGGCAAGGATGTTCACACCCTTGAGCATCCGGTTGCGGGCATCGGTGTCGAATTTGACGTCTTTAGCAGCCATATTCGTAATCTCCGTTTATAAATGTTTCGCGTGTCTCAGATGATCCGGGGCGTTCAGGCAGCTTTTGCAGCCGCTGCAGCCTCGATGATTCCGAGAATGTCGCTTTCTTTCATGATCAGCAGTTCTTCGCCGTCGATGGTGACCTCGGTGCCCGACCATTTGCCGAACAGGATCTTGTCGCCTACTGCGACTGCCATTTCGATCAGCTCACCGCTGTCTTTGCGCGCACCTTCGCCACAGGCAACAACGATGCCTTCAGCGGGTTTTTCTTTTGCGCTGTCAGGGATGATCAGTCCGCCTGAGGTTTTTTCTTCGCTTTCCACACGGCGCACCAGCACCCGGTCATGAAGTGGTTTGAATGCCATCTTTGCAGCTCCTTAAGGCTCAAAGTTTTCTCCCTAAGGGCCGGTGTCTCACAGGCCCTTATTAGCACTCACGATGATCGAGTGCTAACGACGTGCAGATAGGCAGGTCGCGCAGCGCTGTCAACATCTTGCTTTGAAGATTTTTTCCAAACAGGTGCATGTTCACCTGCACGCAGGAACCAGATGGCATGACGGCACAGGGCGATCAAAACCTGCTCAGTCTTCCCAGCTATAGGCCCAGTGCTTCAGGCCTTCGCTCCCGCCAGGCGTCACCCCATAGACACCCGTGGCAATGCGGTCAAACCATCCATAGTGATTGGACGCCATCAGCCGCGTGGCCCCTGCCACGCCGGTTGCGGCGGCGACCTGCGCGCCCTTGCTGGGGCCATGTTCCGCCAGATATGCCGCGCAGCGCAAAGCGTCCTGGCGATAGGCGGTCACGATGCCATGACGCGTTGCCCCACCTGCATTCGGATCCCCCGCCAAGCGATCAAACTCCCGCAAGAGCCGCCCCTGTTTCTTGCGGGATTTGCGCGGCGCATATGGGCCGGGATCGCAATGCACATCGGCCACTCCGTTTCTGGCAACCATGATCAGACCCAGACCCAAACGCCGGCACAATGCGGTGTTGTCGCGAATGGCGCGTCGCGCAGCCTTTCCCGTCGGCTTTGGAACCGCGATGTAAACCAGATCGCTGACCGCCATCCGCGCCACCGCCTGATGATAGAGCGACAGCGAAAAGCGCAGTTTCAGCTCGACAAGCACAGGCGGATCATCACCGCGCACAGCCATCACATCAGCTGCGCCGACTTCACCCTTCACGTCATAGCCTTGCCGCGTCAGAAGCGCTTTGACGGGGGGATAGAGATCGCTTTCCCGGTCCATGACGCAGGTTAGAAACCATCGCTGCGGCATTCAAGCCGCGAGCTTGTATGGATCGACCCCGGGCTCTACCTTTAGGGCTGACCCAAGGAAGGCAGTTGCTCATGACACGCTGGATACTCTCGATCACCTTCAGCCTGTTGGCATCGACCGTACAGGCCGGATTTTGCGCCGGCACTGATTTGCGCCACACTCTCAGCGCCGATGAAACCGCACAGATCGCGCGAGCGCTGGAAGAGACACCGTTTTCGCGCGGCAATCATTGGATTGCGCGCAAGGGTGATCAAACGGTGCATGTCATCGGCACCATGCATCTGGATGATCCGCGTTGGGGCCCGGTCATGGACAGGCTTGCCCCCATCGTGGAAAGCGCCGAGATCCTGTTTGTCGAGATGACCGAGCAAGAACAAGCCGCCATGCAAACCGTGCTGGCCGAGCAGCCCGAGAAAGTCTTTATCACCCAAGGCCCCACCCTGCCCGAGATTTTGCCCGAAGATGACTGGCAGCGCCTGTCACAGGCAATGTCCGAGCGCGGTATACCCGGCTTTGTCGCAGCCAAAATGCAGCCCTGGATGCAGACATTGACGCTGGCCATGCCCGCCTGCGCCATAGCCAATCCCGAACTGGCCAAGGCCGGGCTTGATTTGCGCTTGATGAACGTGGCCGACAATGCCGGTGTTCCGGTGCAATCGCTGGAAGGTTTTGAAGAACTCTTTGCGCTGATCGCGGGCGGTTCGGTGGAAGAACAGCTCAAGATGCTGATGGCCTCCCTGCCCTTTGCCGATGATAGCGAGGATCAGCTTGCGACCACCGCCGGTTTCTATTTCGACGAAGACACTGCCGCCGCCTGGGAATTTGCCCGCATCATGTCCTATCGCCGCTCGGATCTGCCGGCCGAAGAGATCGAGGACTTGCTGGACGAGTTCAAGACGAAACTGCTCGACACACGCAACCTTGCCTGGATGGAGCCAATCCTGAGCGCCCGCGAAAACCGGATCGTGATTGCTGTCGGCGCGCTGCATCTGATGGGCGACACCGGCGTTCTTAACCAGTTGCGACTGGCGGGATACACACTTGAGCGCGCAGCCTTTGCCGCTGCGCCCTGATCCTTCGTCGCACTGCAGCATTTGGGCGGGTGACAAGCGTGCAACGCGCTCCTATAAGGCGCGCAAATCGCCCGTAACAAGGAACCGAGCATCATGACCATTCAGGTTTTTGGCCATAAATCGCCCGACACAGACAGCACAGGATCCCCGATCATCTGGGCCTGGTATCTCAACGAGATCAAAGGCGAGCCAGCCGAGGCCGTTCTGTTGGGCGAGCCCAACACCGAAGCGGCCTTCATGCTGGAAAAATGGGATCTGCCCAAGCCGCGCATCATCGACGGTGTGGCCGAGGATCAACCCGTAGTGATCGTGGACACCAACAACCCGGCCGAGTTGCCTGACGGGATAAACGCGGCCGATATCCGCGCGATCATCGACCACCACAAGCTGGTCGGCGGGCTGGAAACCAAAGGCCCCATCGACATCCGCATCGAGCCGCTGGCCTGTACCGCGACGATCATGTGGAAAATGATCGGCAAGGACATGGCGCAGGCACCCGCCTGGGTCAAAGGCGCGATGCTGTCCTGTATCCTGAGCGATACTCTGGAATTCCGCTCGCCCACCACGACACAGGAAGATACCGCCATCGCGCATGGCTTGGCCAAGGAACTGGGCGTGGATATTGCGACCTATGCCGCCGAGCTGTTTGCCGCGAAATCCGATGTATCCCGGTTTTCTGACGCCGAATTGCTGCGCATGGATTCCAAGGAATATGAAGTCGGCGGCAAGCAGTTCCGCGTCAGCGTGCTGGAAACCACATCGCCCGGCATCGTACTGGATCGCAAGGACAGCCTGATGGCGACAATGCCCTCTGTGGCCCAGGAAGATGGCGCGGATCAGGTGCTTCTGTTCGTGGTCGATATCCTGAAGGAGGAAGCGACGCTGCTTGTTCCCAACGATCTGGTGAAAACCGTGGCCGAGAAGAGCTTTGGCGCAACCGTAACCGGAGACACGGTCGTGCTGCCCGGCGTAATGAGCCGCAAAAAGCAGATCATCCCGAATCTGAAGGTCTGAAACCGCGTATCCGGGCAGGCTTGGGCCCCGGGTTTCAGTCAAGCTCTGTGCGACAGATTCCCGGCTTAGGGCTGGCGAATTCAGGCAAGCTTGTTCATAGAACCGGGGACAACCGTTTTGTTAAAGGCAACGCCCCATGACCCAGATCATCCTCGCCCTCTCCGAGATTTCCGACCGCTATGAGGCGATGTTCGTCGATCTCTGGGGATGTGTTCATGACGGTGTCAAGGCGCTCCCCGAGGCGGTCGCGGCGCTGCAGGCCTATCGGCGTGCAGGCGGCATTGTTGTTCTCGTGACCAATTCACCGCGCGCACGTGCCGGTGTGGAAAAACAACTCGATCATTTCGGCGTGCCCAAAGACGCCTGGGACAGTATCGCCACCAGCGGAGACAGCGCCCGGGCCGCCATGTATCGCGGTGTTGTCGGCCAGAAAGTCTGGTTTATCGGAGAAGACCGCGACACCCGCTTCTTCGATCCCCTCAGCATTATCGACAACCCGGTCGAGATCGCTCAGGTCGACCTGAAGGAAGCCGATGGTATCGTGTGCACCGGACCCTTCGATCCGCTGGCCGATCCCGACACAATGCGCCCGCAGTTCCTTTATGCCAAGCAAAAGGGACTGAAACTGCTTTGTGCGAACCCCGATATCGTGGTCGACCGGGGCGAGACGCGCGAGTGGTGTGCCGGGGCCCTGGCGCGGCTTTACACCGAGATGGGCGGCGAAAGCCTCTATTTCGGCAAGCCGCACCCGCCGATCTATGATCTGGCGCGGCGCAGGCTGGCTGCCATCAAACCTGCAATCCCGGATCAGGCGATTCTGGCCATCGGAGATGGCATCCACACCGACATTCAGGGCGCGATGGGAGAGGATATCGATTCTCTGTTCATCTCGGGCGGGCTGGCAGCGACCGAGACCGGGACCTCTGATCACCCCGATCCCGATGCGCTAAAGGATTATATCCAAAGGGAAATGTCCAACCCCACTTTCACGATAGGGAAACTACGATAACGATTTTCCCCTTGCGTTTCTGCGCTCGCAAAGCAATAAACTTTCCGAAATGGACGTTCGATCTAACTAATTATTACTTTGCGAACTGAATTGGAGGGCACATGCTGGACAATCTGCCACGCGGCACGATCTGTATCGAAGACATCGAAATGGGCATGTCCCGTCATCTGCACAAAACAGTGACCGATGAAGATATCGAAATGTTTGCCCAGATTTCGACAGACCGTAACCCGGTGCATCTGGACGACGACTATGCCCGCGACACGATCTTCGAGGGCCGCATCGCTCATGGAATGCTGACCGCCGGGCTGATCTCGGCCGTCATCGGCGAACAGCTGCCCGGCCATGGCACCGTCTACATGGGCCAGTCGCTGAAATTCCTCGCACCCGTCCGCCCCGGCGACATGGTTTATGCCGAGGTCAAAGTGATCGACATCGATTTTTCCAAACGCCGGGTCAAGCTTGATTGCCACTGTGCCGTTGACGGAAAGAAAGTGCTGATCGGAGAAGCCACGGTTCTTGCACCCAGCCGCAAGTTCGACTGATCCACAGCCCTCTTGCACCCCGCGCCGCAGGCGGCTACCCCTGCGCTTATGCGGATCATCCGAGACTTTCAGTATATCGACCAGAATGATCGCGGTGCCGTGGCCGCGATCGGCAATTTCGATGGCGTTCATCTGGGCCATCAGTCCGTTATTGATCTGGCGCGAAAGGCAGCGCCCGATGCTCCTCTGGGGGTGCTGACCTTTGAACCACACCCCCGTGAATACTTTGCCCCGGACGCGCCGCCCTTTCGCCTGATGAGCTGCGATGCCCGTGCTTCGCGCCTGGAAAAACTGGGCGTTGATCTTCTGTTCGAGCTGAATTTCAATGCCAATCTGGCCTCCCTCACACCAGAGGGGTTTGCCCGGACCGTCATCTGCAACGGCCTCGGGCTGTGTCATGTCGTGGTCGGATCAGATTTCTGCTTTGGCAAAGGCCGCGCCGGAACAGCGGCAGATCTTCAGCGCTTTGGGGCCGAGATGGGCTTTGGCGTTACAATTGCCGACCTGCTCGAGCGCGCAGATGCCACGGTCTCCTCGACCGCAATCCGCACTGCACTGAGCGAAGGACGCCCCCGCGACGCTGCAGCCATGCTGGGTCACTGGCATCGCATCGAAGGCCCGGTGATCGGAGGCGAGCAGCGCGGGCGTGAACTGGGGTATCCAACCGCCAATATGTCCATCGACGGGCTGCACCCGCCCGCCTTTGGCGTCTATGCGGTGCTGGTCGATGTGAAAGATGGCCCCCACAAGGGCAGCTATCATGGTGCCGCCTCCATGGGCGTGCGCCCCATGTTTGGCGAAAACCGCCCAAATCTCGAAACCTTCCTGTTTGATTTCTCGGGCGACCTTTACGGCGCGACCCTGTCGGTCGCTCTGGTCGAATATCTTCGCCCCGAAGAAACCTTTGACGGGCTTGATGCCCTGATCACGCAAATGGATGCCGACTGCGCCCGCGCACGCCAGCTTCTGTCCGCCACATGAGCGATCCCATCGACCGCCACGGCCTTGGCCGACGCTTTTGGGAACGCAAGGCCCTGGACAAGCTTTCTGCCGCAGAATGGGAGGCGCTGTGCGATGGCTGCGGCAAGTGCTGCATGAACAAGCTTGAAGACGAAGATACCCATGAAATCGCCCTGACCAATGTGGCCTGCCGTCTCTTTGACGACACAAGCTGCCGCTGCGCTCAATATGACATCCGCCACCAATTCATTCCCGACTGCATTGTTCTGCGCCCCGGCAACATCGAAGAACATCTTTATTGGATGCCTGACACCTGCGCCTATCGCCTCGTATACGAGGGGCGGGCGCTGTTTGACTGGCATCCGCTGATTTCGGGAACCCCGGACACAGTGCACAAGGCCGGCGTGTCGATGCAGCATGCCACCGTGCCGGAATTCGAAATCCCGGAGGATGACTGGGAAGACTACATCATCGAGGAGCCCCTATAAATGTTCTTTGCTTCCGACAATTCCGGCCCTGTTCACCCCGAAGTTCTGGACCTGATGGCCCAGAGCAACACGGGCTTTGCCATGGCCTATGGTGCCGATCCAATGATGGACGAAGTCCGCACACGCCTGCGCGATGTCTTCGAAGCACCCGAGGCTTCGATACATCTGGTCGCCACAGGCACCGCAGCGAACTCGCTGGCGCTGGCGACCCTGTGTCAGCCCTATGAAACGGTGTTTTGCTCGCCCGTCGCGCATATCCACGAGGATGAGTGCAACGCGCCCGAGTTCTACACGGGCGGAGCCAAGCTCACGCTGGTGGCGGGCGGGGACAAGATGACCCCCGAAGCCCTCAGCGCCTCCATTGCTGGTGAAGGCGTGCGCGGTGTGCACGGACCACAGCGCGGACCTGTCTCGATCACGCAGGTCACCGAAAGGGGCTCGGTCTACACGTTGAATGAGCTTCGCGATTTGTGCTCCGTTGCCAAAGGCTATGATCTTCCCGTCCATCTGGATGGCGCGCGATTTGCAAATGCGATGGTCGTGCTGGGCTGTACCCCGGCCGAAATGACATGGAAAGCGGGGGTCGACGCGGTAAGCTTTGGCGGCACCAAGAACGGTCTGATGGGTGTCGAAGCGGTGATCTTTTTCGACCCGGCCCATGCATGGGAATTCGAGCTGCGCCGCAAGCGCGGTGCGCATCTGTTTTCCAAACATCGCTACCTTTCGGCACAAATGGCGGGCTATCTGCGCGATGATCTCTGGATTCGCTCGGCACGCGCGGCCAATGCAAATGCGGCACGGCTGGCAGATGGCTTGCGGGCAAAGGGCGCGGAATTCCTGCATCACCCCGATGCAAACATGATCTTCGTTGCCTTTCCCCGATTCCGGCATCAGGCGCTGTTTGCCAAAGGTGCAATGTACAATCTCTGGGGCGGCAAACTTGAGGGTGACCCGGATGAGATGCTGGCCTGCCGACTGGTATGCGACTGGTCGATCAGCCACGATCAGATCGACGCCTTTCTGGACATGATCTGAGCGGCCCCTGGCCAAGAAACACCATGTGATCTCCTGATCACACCGGCCTTGCATCTTCTTCTTGCTGCCAAATACCGGCAGGGAGTTTGAGGGACTGGTCCCTCAAGATCACGCAAACCTCATGGTACTGTCTGTGCAAAAAGGTGGCGCAGATGATCGGCCGTTTGCGCGACATGCGTGAGGGGCAGCATATGCCCTGCCCCCTCGACGACCATGCTTGTCGCATTTGGCAAACGCCGCGCAAGACCGTCATTGATCACGCCGATCACCGGGTGCGTGTGCGCACCGCGCAAAAGCTGGGTTGGTGCTGTAAGGCGATCCATTGCACCGGGCTTGAGAAGTTCGGCCCGATCCTCATAGATCGCCGGACTGCAGGCAGGGACAACATGGATCGCGCGGGTCATCGCGGCGCGGGTCTGTTCGGGCAGATCCGCCCAGCGCGGCCCGTTGCTCCACATCCGGTTGAACAGACGCGCGGCCTGTTCGCTCTCTCCCTGGCGGTACATCTCGAAAAATGCGGCAGCGTCGGCATCATGAAGCGCCACCTGATCCGGTGCGTCCTGCAACGCAACGGCAAAGAACACCGGTTCGATCAACGTCAGTGAGCGCACAAGCTCTGGCCGTTCCATCGCGACTCGCAACGCGATGGTTGCGCCGAAAGAATGACCCAACAGATCCATGGGTCGATCCAGAATGCCGTGGGCTGCTGCAGCGCCTGCATCCTGATAATCCCCGTCCGCCTCGGACCAGTCAGCGCTTCTTCCGTGACTTGGCATGTCAAAGGCGTGCAGCGTCACCTCGTCCCCCATGGCTTTGGCAAGACCGCGCCATGCTCCGGAATGGGCCAGCGTGCAGTGAATGGCCAGCACGTCACGCGATCCCTGCCCCAATGTTGTGCGGTAAATACCGGCGAGGTCTGCGTCTTTCACAAGTGTCAGCCTTTCAGGGTTGCGAGATGCGCCTCCAGATCCTCAAGCCGATCCTGACCCCAGAAGCGCTGGTCATCTTCGGTGATATAGAACGGCGCGCCGAACACACCACGTTCCGCTGCGTCCTCCAGATTGCGCGCATAGGTTTCCGCCCCCTGCAAAAGCCCGCTATCCGCCAGACCGGCCTCAAAGCCTGCCTGTGTGAGGCAGTCGCGAATGACATCATCCTGCGCGATGTCCTTCTCTTCGGCCCAGCACGCGCGGGTGAAGGCCTGGACCAGCGCACCAAGGTCGCCGCCTCCGGCATTTTGTGCGGCGATAAAGGCATAGGAAGACGGTGCCGGATTGGTCGGCCAATGGGCCGGATGCAGATTGAAGGGCATGTTCTGCTTGCTTGCCTGGCGCACCAATTCCTGAGCGCGATACGCCTGCCGCGCCGGGTGGCGATCCTTGGGCGCGACACCGCCGGTGCGCGTGAACAACGTGAGCAGATCCAGCGGTTTATAGGTGATGGTCGCGCCGTGCCGGGCGGCAATCTCTTCCAGACGGGTACCGGCAAGATAGGTATAGGGCGAAACTGTCGCAAAATAGTAATCGATCTGGGTCATCTTCTTGCCTTTCCCGGAGTGAAACTTTCCGGCACGGTAGAGCCGTGTTAAGCGGTGTCAACGTCACGAATCTGTCACACGCCTGTGCAGCCACCCGGGGATCTCTCAACATGCCACAACTCAATGAACCCAAGCTGATTTCTGGGAACGCAAACCGACCGTTGGCCGAAGCCATCGCCCGCCGCATGAGCATGCATCGCGGTGTGAATGTCGGATTGGTCGATGCGCGGGTCGAGAGATTCAACGATGGCGAGATTTTCGTCGAGGTTTTCGAGAATGTGCGTGGCGAGGACATGTTCATCATCCAGCCCACGTCGAACCCCGCAAATGACAACCTCATGGAACTGGTGATCATGTGCGATGCGCTGCGTCGATCATCGGCAAGCCGCATCACAGCAGTCATCCCGTATTTTGGCTATGCCCGCCAGGATCGTCGCACAAAGGCCCGGACCCCGATCACCGCCAAACTGGTGGCCAACATGATGGTCAGCGCGGGCGTCGAACGAGTGTTGACCATGGATCTGCATGCCGCGCAGATTCAGGGGTTCTTCGATATTCCGGTGGACAACCTCTATGCATCGCCGATTTTTGCACTGGATATCGCGGACACGTTCCGCGACCGCATGGGCGAATTGATGGTGGTCTCGCCCGATGTCGGCGGAGTGGCACGCGCGCGCGAACTGGCAAAACGGATCAACGCACCGCTTGCCATCGTGGACAAACGCCGGGAAAAACCCGGTGAGGTCGCGGAAATGACGGTGATCGGGGATGTTACCGGCAAGATCTGTCTGATCGTAGACGACATCTGCGACACCGCTGGCACCCTGTGCAAAGCCGCTGAAGTTCTTTTGGAAAACGGAGCGAAAGAGGTTCACTCCTACATCAGCCATGGCGTGATGAGCGGTCCTGCGGTTGAGCGTGTTACCAAATCGGTGATGAAATCCCTTGTGATCACCGATTCAATCCAACCGTCGGCAACGATTCTTTCTGCACCCAACATTCGCGTCGTACCCACTGCACCTATCTTCGCACAGGCCATTCTGAACATCTGGCATGGCACGAGCGTGTCCTCTCTGTTCGAAGCGGAAACGCTGACGCCGATCTATGAAAGCCTTTATTCACAAAAGAAGTGAACAAGGCCGACCGCCCGCACCAGGTCAAGAGGTATCTGTGAAGCCGTGTAGGGTCGGCGGAGCTGAACAGCGCAGGGAGTTTGCGCGCCTGCACGCGCGATGAGCGACGTCAGTATAGTTCCCATTCCTCATCGTCCGACATTTCTCCGATGGCCATCCAGGCGACGCGGATTCGGGCCACACGGCTGTCTTCCCAAGTGCGGAACACGATGCTGAACCCGGTTTCCGTGATATCACGGGTTCCGACATCCGCCCTGATGGACGGGCCAGTGGCCAGATCCAGAAGTGACATGGCACAGTGGACAACCGGCAAATTGCGATAGGCCTGGGAAAAGGTCACAGGCAAAACGCGCTCGCGCTCTCCGGTGCCGGTCCACATCTCACCGTCGTTCTCGTAATCCGAGAACAGCATCAGTTCGCCCTGATCAATCCCAATCAAATGGCTGGCTACTCGTTTCATGGTCTGTGTCTGTCCGGTTTGCCTGTTTTGGAAACGCTAGCACACAATTTGGGCAGAAATCAGGTTTGATGGAAGCACTTTGGCAATTTTTGCGCATGCGCCATCATATTGTTGTGTGTTTGACCACTCTGATCCCATGAGAGGGTCAGACCATCTGTCAGGTGATGGCGCTTTACGACGCGTGGTTAATTTGCTCGATTGGAGCATCAGCAAAAGGATGATCAGATGAAAACCTTCGCTTTGCTCTTGGCCCTCCTTCCAGTCTCCGCGTCCTCCGCTGGCTTTGCATTTTCAGCGGTGAACCGATTTCCCGTCGCCGAGATCGGAAATGCGACCTTCGAGGTGATTGCGCGCGGCGGACGTGTCGGAGCGCGCGATTACTGGTGCGCGGCGGGCGACTACGGCATTTCACTTGGCATCCCGTCAAGCAGGCGCATGTATCTGGTGGCCGCAGAGGGCCTGAGCCAGGCAAGCCCCGGGGGAAAGGCCGTGCGGTTCACCTTTGATCCGGATGCGGCGGGCGTGACCCCGATACAGCCCCAGGTCTCACTTTCCGTAAAGGTTCCAGGCGACAACATGACCCTTGCCGCGGCCCGGCAGTTTTGTATCGGCACGGGTCTTTTCTTTTTCTGACCGCGCAGGCCGTACAATGGAAAAGCTTGCAATCATGCATTTCGGATTTGGAGTTTATCTCCAAAACGAACGGTTGCTCGAACAACGAATGTCTTTTTTTGGGAGGAGAACGACATGACTGACCACAATCAACCTGAACATGACGATACCGCGAACGCCATCGACACACCCGATCGGGAGGACCGCCGGCGTTTTCTGCGCGGCGCGGGCGTTGCCACCGTTGCCGGTCTGGCAATTCCCTTTGCGTCCAATCTGCCCGCAGGTTTCGTGCCTGCAGCCTTTGCTGACGAAAATCCGCTGGGCGACAAGGATGGGCTGACCCTTCTGGGCGACCGTCCGGTGAACGCCGAGACACCCGCACATCTGCTGGATGACGCGATCACACCGACCGAGCGCCACTTCATCCGCAACAACGGGCTGTTGCCCGACAACATGGAGGCCGATGGCTGGACTCTGACGGTTGACGGGTTCGTCGACAATCCGATGACCCTGTCGATTGCCGATCTGCGCAGCAATTTCGAGGTGATCACCCGCGCGCTGCATATCGAATGCGGCGGCAACGGCCGTGCGGCCTTCGATCCCCCGGCGCGCGGCAACCAGTGGACGGTCGGGGCCGTCGCCTGTTCGGAATGGACCGGCGTGCGCCTCAAGGATGTGCTGGAGGCTGCGGGCGTGCAGGCCGCTGCGGTCTATACCGGCCATATCGGCGCAGATATCCACCTGTCGGGCGATCCCGACAAGCAGCCCCTGTCGCGCGGCATCCCGATCGAAAAGGCGCTGGATGATGACGTGATGATCGCCTTCGAGATGAATGGCGGACCGCTGCACCCGATGAACGGCGCGCCCTTGCGGCTTGTCGTGCCCGGCTGGCCGGGATCGTGTTCGCAGAAATGGCTTACACGGATCTGGGTGCGTGACGTGGTCCATGACGGCGAGAAGATGGGCGGACAATCCTATCGCGTGCCCGCCTATCCCGTGGCACCCGGCACCGATGTGCCCAACGAGGACATGGTGATCATGGGGCCGATGCCGGTGAAATCCATCGTGACCTTCCCCGAGAACGGCGCGGCGACCGGACTGGCCACCGATGTGCGCGGCCATGCCTGGGTGGGTGACCGGACCATCGAAACGCTTGAGATCTCGATTGATTTCGGCGCGACCTGGACCCAGGCGGAACTGGATGCGCCGGTCAACAAGGGGGCCTGGCAGAACTGGCGTAGCTCGGTGACATTCCCGATGGCGGGATATTACGAGATCTGGGCCCGCGCCACCGACAGCGAAGGCGTATCCCAGCCCCATGCCATTGCCTGGAACCCGCGTGGGTACAACAACAACTCGATGCACCGCGTCGGCGTGATGGCGGGCTGACCTGCACGGCAATGCGAACCGGGCGCGCGGCCTCGCGCCGCCGCGCCCGGAACATGTGATCGGAGAGACGACGAATGACCAAGACAAGGGCCACCCGCCATGCGGCCTTGGCACTGGCCGCACTGCTTACCGCAGGGGCCGTATGGGCCGAAATCACGGTAACGGACGATCAGGGCCGCACCGAGGTGATCTATGACGTGGGCGTGCTGCACCCGATGCCGGGAGCGCAGTTGACCTACGACTTCTGCACTGCCTGCCATTCCGAGATGATCATCGCACAGCAGGGCCAGACCCGCGAGGGCTGGGACGAGATCCTGGTCTGGATGGTCGATGAGATGGGCATGGGCGAGCTGTACGAGGAAGACCGGGAGATGATCCTGGACTATCTGGCAACCTATTACAGCCCGGACCGGCCGCATTTCCCCCAGAATTGACGGCACTGTCAGCCCTACGAAAAAAGGCCCCCGAGGGGGCCTTTTCACATGCGTATTCAGGCGCTCAAAGCGAGATATGCGTGCCCAGGGCTTCCATATCCGCCAGCAGTTTGACAGCGTCATCCACAAAGGTATGTGCTTCGTCCGAGGCTTTCGCTGCGTCAACGGCGGCACGCGCTTCAGAAATCATCGCGTCAAGCTCGGCCCGGGTCATCTCTGCGACAGGCACGGCTTTTTCGGCCAGAACCGAAATACCGTTTGCCCCGATTTCGGCAAAACCGCCGAACACGACATATTCCGATGTCGCACCCGGGGCCTGCACCTTGAGAAGACCGGGACGCAGCGTGGTGATCAGCGGTGCATGATCAGGCATCGCCGTCATGTCGCCGTCCGCGCCGGGAATCTGGACCGCATTCACCTCGAGCGAAGCAAGGCTCCGCTCGGGGCTGACAAGGTCGAACTGGATTGTATCTGCCATGAGGCTCGCTCCTTAGGCTGCGTCTGCAGCCATCCGTTGGGCTTTTGCGATCACTTCGTCGATACCGCCAACCATGTAGAAGGCACCCTCGGGAAGGTGATCGTATTCACCGGCCACAACCGCCTTGAACGATTTGATCGTTTCTTCCAGCGGGACCTGAACACCGTCAGAGCCTGTGAAGACTTTCGCAACGTCGAACGGCTGAGACAGGAAACGCTCGATCTTGCGCGCGCGTGCCACGGTCAGTTTGTCTTCTTCGCTGAGTTCGTCCATGCCGAGGATCGCGATGATGTCTTGCAGCGACTTGTAGCGCTGAAGCACCTGCTGCACATCCGTTGCCACCTTGTAGTGTTCCTCGCCGATGATCAGCGGGTCCAGCAGGCGCGAGGTCGAGCCCAGCGGATCCACAGCCGGATAGATGCCTTTTTCCGAGATCGCACGGTCGAGAACCGTTGTGGCGTCAAGGTGGGCAAACGAGGTTGCAGGTGCAGGGTCGGTCAAGTCATCCGCAGGCACGTAAACGGCCTGAACAGACGTGATCGAACCATTCTTGGTCGACGAGATCCGCTCCTGCATCGCGCCCATGTCTGTCGCCAGTGTTGGCTGATAGCCCACAGCGGATGGGATACGGCCCAAAAGGGCGGACACTTCCGAACCCGCCTGAGTGAAGCGGAAGATGTTGTCCACGAAGAACAACACGTCCGACCCGGTGTCATCGCGGAACTGTTCAGCCAGCGACAGACCGGTCAGGGCAACGCGCATCCGTGCACCCGGAGGTTCATTCATCTGGCCATAAACCAGTGCGATTTTCGATTCCGTCAGATTGTCTGGAACGATAACGCCGGATTCGATCATTTCGTAGTAAAGATCGTTGCCCTCACGGGTCCGCTCACCCACACCGGCAAACACGGACACACCCGAGTGCACCTTGGCGATGTTGTTAATCAGTTCCATGATGAGAACGGTCTTGCCCACACCCGCACCACCGAAAAGGCCGATCTTGCCGCCCTTGGTATAGGGGGCCAAAAGGTCGATAACCTTGATGCCGGTCGTCAGGATCTCGGTTGCAGTGGACTGTTGGTCAAACGCAGGTGCCTCGCCGTGGATAGCGCGGGTTTCTTCCGCGTTCACGGGGCCTTTTTCGTCAACCGGGTCGCCGGTCACGTTCAGAATGCGGCCCAGTGTGGCCTTGCCGACCGGCACCTGAATGGGGGCACCCGTATCGGTCACGACAGCACCGCGCACAAGGCCCTCGGTGGCGTCCATCGCGATGGTGCGCACAGTGTTTTCGCCAAGGTGCTGAGCCACTTCGAGAACCAGCGTCTTGCCCTGGTTATCCGTGGTGACCGCGTTCAGAATCTCGGGCAGATGATCCGCGAATTGCACGTCAACGACCGCGCCGATGACTTGGGTGATTTTGCCGACTGCTTTAGCCATGTCGTTTCTCCGGTTCTCTCTTACAGCGCTTCCGCGCCGGAAATAATTTCAATCAGCTCGTTTGTAATAACGGCCTGACGCGAACGGTTGTACTGGATCGTCAGCTTGTCGATCATCTCGCCTGCGTTGCGCGTCGCGTTGTCCATTGCGGACATTCGCGCGCCCTGCTCGGATGCGCCGTTTTCCAGCAGACCGGTAAAGATCTGCGTGGCCACGCCACGGGGAAGCAGGTCGGTGAGGATTGCCTCCTCATCCGGCTCGTAATCATACAGCGTCGAAGCGCCCTCGTCCTGGCCTGCGTCGTCAAACTTGGCCGGGATGATCTGCTGCGCCTTGGGATCTTGCGACACCACATTGATGAAGGTCGCAAAGAACAGCGTCGCGATGTCGAACTCGCCCGCATCAAAACGCGCCAGAACATCCTTGGCAATGCCTTGCGCATCGGCATAACCGATGCGTTTGACATCGCTCAGGTCCACGTGACCGACGAACATCTGCGCGAAATCGCGCTTGAGCTGGTCACGCCCTTTCTTGCCGACGGTGAGGATCTTGACCGTCTTGCCTTCGGCCAGCAGCATGGCTGCATGCGCTTTGGCTTTCTTGACGATGTTGGAGTTGAAGCCCCCGCAGAGGCCCCGCTCGGACGTCATCACCACCAGCAGATGCACCTTGTCGCTGCCGGTACCGGTCAGCAGTTTGGGCGCGCTGTCGCTGCCGCCAACCGATGCGGCCAGACCTGCCATCACCGCGTTGAAGCGATCCGCATAAGGACGCGCCTGTTCGGCAGCATCCTGTGCCCGCCGCAGTTTTGCGGCGGCCACCATTTGCATGGCCTTGGTGATCTTGCGGGTCGACTTGACCGACGCGATCCTGTTTTTCAGGTCCTTGAGATTTGGCATTGCCCGATCTCCTTATGCGAAGGTCGAGGCGAATTCGTCGAGCGCGGCTTTGACTTTGTCGGCGGCAGCATCCTTGATCTTGGGATCTTCGTTGGTGATCCACGCAAGAAGATCCTGATGCTTGCCCCGCAGATGCGACAGCAGACCAGCCTCATAGCGACCGACGTCCTTGACGGCGACCTTGTCGAGATAGCCATTCGTGCCGGCAAAGATGATGCAGACGATCTCGGCGTTTGTCAGCGGAGAATACTGAGCCTGCTTCATCAGCTCGGTCAGACGCGCGCCCCGGTTCAGCAGCTGCTGCGTAGCGGCATCAAGGTCCGAACCAAACTGGGCGAATGCCGCCATCTCACGATACTGAGCCAACGAGAGTTTCACAGGACCGGCCACAGAAGACATCGCCTTGGTTTGCGCCGACGATCCCACACGAGACACCGACAGACCGGTGTTCACCGCAGGGCGGATACCTTGATAGAACAGTTCGGTTTCAAGGAAGATCTGGCCGTCCGTGATCGAGATCACGTTGGTTGGAATAAAGGCCGACACGTCACCACCCTGGGTTTCGATGATCGGCAGAGCCGTCAGCGAACCCGAACCATTGTCTTCGTTCAGCTTGGCCGAACGTTCCAGCAAGCGGGAGTGAAGATAGAACACGTCACCAGGATAGGCTTCGCGGCCGGGTGGGCGACGCAAAAGCAGCGACATCTGGCGATAGGCAACAGCCTGCTTGGAAAGGTCATCATAGATGATCAGCGCATGGCGGCCATTGTCACGGAAATGCTCGGCCATCGCGGTCGCGGCGTAAGGTGCCAGGAACTGCATTGGTGCAGGTTCGGACGCGGTGGCGGCCACAACGATCGTATATTCGATCGCGCCGGATTCTTCCAGCTTCTTCACCAGCTGCGCCACGGTCGAGCGCTTCTGGCCGATCGCGACATAGATGCAATAGAGCTTCTTGCTCTCATCATCGCCAGCCGCAGCGTTGTAGGATTTCTGGTTCAGGATCGCATCCAGAGCCACGGCTGTCTTGCCGGTCTGGCGGTCACCGATGATCAGCTCACGCTGGCCACGGCCAATTGGGATCATCGCGTCTACGGATTTCAGACCAGTTGCCATCGGCTCATGCACCGATTTGCGCGGGATGATGCCAGGGGCTTTGACGTCGGCCACCGAACGGGTCGATGTCTCGATGGGGCCCTTGCCGTCCAGCGGGTTGCCCAGACCGTCCACGACGCGACCCAGCAGAGCATCACCTGTGGGAACGTCCACGATCGAGTTGGTGCGCTTGACGGTGTCACCTTCCTTGATGTCGCGGTCGGACCCGAAGATCACAACGCCGACGTTGTCGGATTCCAGGTTCAGGGCCATCCCCATGATACCGCCGGGGAATTCAACCATCTCACCCGCTTGCACGCTGTCGAGGCCGTACACACGTGCGATCCCGTCACCAACGCTGAGCACGCGGCCCACTTCGGCAACTTCGGCGTCCTTGCCAAAGTTCTTGATCTGGTCCTTCAGGATCGCAGAAATCTCTGCTGCTTGGATACCCATTTATCCGACCTCTTTCATTACATTCTGGAGGGAGTTGAGCTTGGCCGCGATCGAGGTGTCGATCATTTTCGAGCCCACTTTGACAACGAGACCGCCGATGATGCTTTCATCGACAGACGCTTTGATTGTGATGTTCTTGCCAAACTTGGTGGCGAGTGTTTTTGCCAGCTTGTCCGACTGTGCCTTGGTCAGAGCCTTGGCGCTCACGACATCGGCCGTGACTTCGCCGCGATGTTCGGCGATCTTGGCACGCAGAGCCTTGATCATCTGGGGAAGAACGAACAAGCGACGCTTGTCCGCCATCAGGCCCAGAACGTTCTGCATGGCCTGGCTGAGAGCCATTTTCTTTGCAACAGCCGCCATGGCAGCCTTTTGATCGGACCGTGCTATGACGGGCGACGAGATAAGTTCGCGTAGATCGGCACTCTCGTCGAGCGCGGCGGCCAAATCGTTCAGGCTTGCCTCAAGACCATCGAGGTCTTTGCTCTCAAGTGCGATTTCAAACATCGCGGTGGCATAGCGTTCCGCTATACCCTCGGAAATCGAAGCTGGTTCGGACACGTCCACCCTTTCGATTGTCTGGCCCCAACGGATGCGTCGGGGGCGTGTGAAACAGCCCGGGCGCAGACCCGGGCGTTAAAATCAGGGAGCGTGTAGCAGAGGGTTTCAGCCCTCGCAACATGGTATAGCGATAACAGCAAAAGGCACATTTTCATTGATTTCAGTCGCTTAGCCGGGATGCGACCGTTTGCGCCCTCAAAAGCGCCCATATTGTTGCACTTTTTTGGTCAGATTTTACGATTCCCTGCCCTCGAATTGGGCGAAATCAGCTTTCAAGCCGGCTTTGGCACGGGTTTGGCCAGACCCTCCAATACGCCCAGCGGCTTGGCAGCCTCCTTGCGCACCGGAGTGCCACGTCGGTTTTGAACATGTTTGCTCACTTCTATCACAAAAACGCCTCCGGCAAGAATCGCCGGCATGCGCTGGCCCATTTCTTCAAGCAGCGGACCGGATTTCAGCCAGAAGCGGCGCGTCGATGGCAATTGATAGAGAACCGACATGTGCTGTTCGATGGCAAAGTTGTGTTTCTTGAGCTGGCTTTCGAGCTGCCCCAACGTATATGGTCGACCAAAGCCAAACGGTGTACGGTCGCTGCGTGACCACAGGCCGGCGCGGTTGGGCACCACGAACACGGCACGCCCCCCCGGACCCAATGTGCGCCAGCATTCGTCCATGACGATCGAGGGCTGCTCGGAGGTCTCCAGACCATGCATCACGACAAGGCGGTCGATATGGCCGGTTTCCAAAGGCCAGGCGGTTTCGTCCATCAACACCGAAACATTGGGCATGTTGGCAGGCCAGCGCATCACCCCTTGCGGGCCGGGCATCAGAGCTATGACCCGCCGTGCGTCGAGCAGAAACGGGCGCAACAGCGGAACCGCGAACCCGAACCCTGCAACGGTCTGGCCTTTGACATCAGGCCAGAGCTGCACCAACCTGTCTTGCAAAATGCGCTGCGCCGCGCGGCCCAATGTGCTGCGATAGTAAAAGTTACGAAGATCCTGCACATCAAGATGCATTGCGGGTGCCCGGGCTTTGAGCCAAGTTGGCGGAAACAACTGCGTGTAATCTAACAACGAAAAGGCGAAAATCCATGCCTCTTGAGATCATCACCATCCCCTGCCTGTCGGACAACTATGCGTATCTGGCTCATGATGCACAAAGCGGCGACACAGCGGTGATTGATATCCCGGAAGCGGCACCCATACTGAAAGCAGCCGCCAAGCGGGGGTGGAAGATCACCCATGTGCTGGTCACGCATCATCATTGGGATCACGTCGGCGGTCTGGACGAGGTCTTGGCGACCTTCCCCGATGCCCGCGTTTTTGGCGCAAGGGCCGATCTTGAGCGCCTGCCGCCTTTGCACGTGGCGCTTGATGAGGGCGATACGGTGTCAATCGGTGCCGAAACCGGAACCGTCATGGATGTGTCAGGCCACACACTGGGCCATATCGCCTATTACTTCGCGGATTCTGACGTGGTCTTTACCGCAGACAGCTTGATGGCGTTGGGCTGTGGACGGGTGTTTGAAGGTACCAAACCCCAGATGTGGGAAAGCCTGTCCAAGCTCGCAGCCTTGCCCGGCAATACAGTGGTGTGTTCGGGGCATGAATACACGCAGGCAAACGCGCGCTTTGCACTGACCATTGAACCGGACAATCCAGCGCTTATATCCCGGTGCAAGGAGATTGATGCCGCGCGCGCGGCAGGCAATCCCACCGTACCGTCATTGTTATCCGTAGAATTGGACACCAATCCCTTCCTTCGGGCAGCAATTCCTTCTCTTCAGCGTCATCTTGGTATGGATGGCGCGGATCCTTCGCAGGTTTTCGCAGAAATCCGCAGTCGCAAGGACAATTTCTGATGCCCAGTTCGCGCGCACTGTCACAACAATTACAAGAAAAGTGACCGGCTGACGTCAGAAAAAACTTGAAGCGGCCCCGCGATAAACCAAACTCTAAGACATAGGGACAATGATGGTCCCGGGCCTAGTCCGAATGCCCTTGCAAAGGGGCCCAGACAGAAGGAGCACCAAACGTGCCTTCATTCTCGAATACACTTGAGCAGGCAATCCACGCGGCATTGGCACTGGCCAATGAGCGCAGACATGAGTTCGCGACGCTGGAGCATCTGCTTCTGGCGCTGCTGGACGAGCCGGACGCGACGCGGGTCATGAAAGCCTGCAATGTCGACACCGACGAGCTGCGCGCAACGCTGGTTGAATTCGTTGACGAGGACCTGTCGAATCTGGTGACGGATATCGACGGATCGGAAGCCGTGCCAACTGCCGCCTTCCAGCGCGTGATCCAACGCGCAGCCATCCACGTTCAGTCCTCGGGCCGCACCGAGGTCACGGGTGCCAACGTGTTGGTCGCGATCTTTGCAGAGCGCGAATCCAACGCCGCGTACTTCCTGCAGGAACAGGACATGACACGCTATGACGCCGTGAACTTTATCGCGCATGGCGTGGCAAAGAACCCGGCCTATGGCGAAAGCCGCCCGGTCACGGGGGCCACTGACTCGGAAGAAGAGGTCGGCAGCCCGCAAAACGAAGTAACGGACCCGAAAGAAAGCGCGCTTGGCAAATACTGCGTGGATCTGAACGCCAAATCGCGTGAAGGCGACGTTGATCCGCTGATCGGGCGCGCATCGGAAGTCGAACGCTGCATTCAGGTGCTGTGTCGTCGCCGCAAGAACAATCCGCTTCTGGTGGGCGATCCCGGTGTGGGAAAAACCGCGATTGCAGAGGGTCTTGCCCGCAAGATCGTGACCGGCGAAGTGCCCGAAGTGCTGGCCCATGCCACGATCTATTCACTGGATATGGGCGCGCTTCTGGCGGGCACGCGCTATCGCGGGGATTTCGAAGAACGGCTGAAAGCGGTCGTGACCGAGTTGGAAGCGCATCCTGACGCGGTGCTTTTCATCGACGAGATTCACACCGTGATTGGCGCGGGCGCGACATCCGGTGGGGCCATGGATGCGTCCAACCTGCTGAAACCTGCCCTGCAGGGCGGCAAGCTGCGCACAATGGGTTCGACAACCTACAAGGAATTCCGCCAGCATTTCGAAAAGGACCGCGCGCTGAGCCGTCGGTTCCAGAAAATCGATGTGGCAGAGCCGACCGTCGATGACAGCGTGAAAATCCTCAAGGGTCTCAAGCCCTATTTCGAGGATCATCACGGGGTGAAATACACCGCCGATGCGATCAAGACGGCGGTGGAACTCTCCGCGCGCTACATCAATGACCGCAAGTTGCCCGACAAGGCAATCGACGTGATCGACGAAGCCGGCGCGGCACAGCATCTGGTCGCCGAAAGCAAACGCCGCAAGACGATCGGCACCAAGGAGATCGAAGCAGTCGTCGCCAAGATTGCGCGTATTCCACCCAAGAATGTCAGCAAGGACGATGCCGCCGTACTCAAGGATCTTGAAGGCAGCCTCAAGCGGGTTGTCTTCGGTCAGGATGCGGCTATCGACGCCTTGTCCAGCGCGATCAAACTGGCCCGGGCCGGTCTGCGCGAGCCCGAGAAACCGATCGGGAACTATCTGTTTGCAGGCCCCACCGGCGTCGGCAAGACCGAAGTGGCACGGCAGCTGGCGGATACGCTGGGTGTGGAACTGCTGCGGTTTGACATGTCGGAATACATGGAGAAACACGCCGTTTCCCGTCTGATCGGTGCGCCTCCGGGCTATGTCGGATTTGATCAGGGCGGCATGCTTACGGATGGTGTGGACCAGCATCCGCATTGTGTCCTGCTGCTGGACGAGATCGAGAAAGCGCACCCGGATGTCTATAACATCCTGCTGCAGGTCATGGATCACGGCAAACTGACTGATCACAACGGGCGCACTGTGGATTTCCGCAATGTGGTGCTGATCATGACGTCGAATGCCGGTGCCGCCGAACAGGCGAAAGAAGCCATCGGATTCGGACGTGACCGGCGCACGGGGGAAGACACCGCCGCGATCGAACGCCAGTTCACACCGGAATTCCGCAACCGTCTGGACGCGGTCATCTCTTTTGGTGCCCTGCCCAAAGAGGTTATCCTGCAGGTGGTCGAGAAATTCGTCATGCAACTGGAGGCCCAGTTAATGGATCGCGGTGTGACCATCGAACTGACCCGTCCTGCTGCCGAATGGCTTGCTGACAAGGGCTATGACGACAAGATGGGCGCACGTCCTTTGGGCCGTGTAATCCAGGAGTACATCAAAAAACCGCTGGCCGAAGAACTGCTCTTTGGAAAGCTGGCCAAGGGTGGCCTGGTGAAGGTTGGCGTCAAGAACGGAGCCTTGGATCTCAAGGTCGAAGGCCCGCAGAACCCGCGCATTACCGGATCAGGAGACAAACCGCCCCTCTTGACTGCGGATTGATGCGCGCGGCCTTCGCCGCTTTGCTAACATCGCTCGCCGGGCCCGCCCTGGCGAGCGATTTTTCCTTGTCACTCCCGGTCGATTGCACCTTGGGTGAGACCTGCCACATCCAGCAATTCATGGACCGTGATCCGGGGCCAGATGCACAGGATTTCACCTGCGGCCCGCTCAGCTATGATGGGCACAAGGGCACGGATTTCGCCCTTTCGACATTCGCTGAAATGAATGCAGGGGTCGATGTGCTGGCCGCTGCTCCGGGCGTGGTGACGGGTGTGCGCGACGGAATGGCCGATCTTCTCTATACGCCTGAGCGCTCGGCCGAGATTGACGGGCGCGACTGCGGAAACGGGCTTGTCATCGATCATGGTGAAGGTTGGGTGACGCAATACTGCCACCTCAAGAAAGGAACCGTCGCCGTTGCCCGCGGTGCCCGCGTTGAAAAAGGCGACCGCCTTGGTGAGATCGGGCTGAGCGGGCGCACACAGTTTCCACATCTGCATCTGAGTGTCCGGAAAGATGGGCGCGAGATCGACCCGTTCGGGACTCAAGACACCAACACCTGCTCCTTGCCCTTGGCGGGCGAAACGGCGCTTTGGACCACACCGATACCCTATACACCCGGGGCGATCATGACCTTGGGCTTCAGTGAAATGATACCGGATTATGACGCCGTGCAGGCTGGAACGGCATCCAGCACCATCACGCCAGAGTCGCCCGCTTTCGTGCTTTATGCCTTCGCCTTTGGTAGCAGGAGCGGCGATCGGCTGGTTCTGTCGGTCGACGGACCAGAGGGAACGCTGTTCAGCCAGGACATCACGCTGGAGCGGACACAGGCCCGGTTCTTTCGTGCCACCGGAAAGCGGCGCAGCGCACCTTGGCCCCGTGGGATCTATGAGGGCAGCGCGCTGCTTATCCGGGACGATCGGGTGATCGACAGTGCGGACATCAAGATCAGCGTCGATTAGCGTTCCGTCAGTTTCAGCTCGATCCGCCGGTTCTGCGCACGGGCTGTATCCGTGTCATCCGGGTTCAACGGCTGGAATTCTCCAAAACCGTTCGCCGCAAGACGCTCAGGCGGGATACCCTGTTCCTGGGCCATGTAGCGCACGACGGACAGCGCGCGCGCCTGACTGAGTTCCCAGTTATCAGCAAACTCTCCGAACCCCGAAAGCGGCGTGTTGTCGGTGTGCCCGTCCACACGGATCAGCCAGTCGATATCATCAGGGATTTCGGTGGAAATTTCGCGCAACAGTCCGGCAATACTTTGGATCTCGGCCCGGCCTTCCACAGACAGATCGGCGCTACCGGGGGCAAACAGGACTTCGGAAGAAAAGACAAACCGGTCGCCGACAATGCGCACGCGATCCTGACCGCTGAGCACCTCACGCAAGCGGCCAAAAAACTCCGAGCGATAGCGTTCCAGATCCTTGGCCTGAGCCGCAAGCTCGATGGCCTCCTGCTCCAGACGTGCGCGTTCAGCCTCCTCCAGCTGGCGGCGCATGCGCTCTTCGGACGCAACCCGCGCAAGGGCTGTGTTGAGTTCAGAGCCAAGGGACTCCAGTTGAACCTGAGCTTCACTGTCACGCGCCCGAGCTTCATCCAGAAGAGACTGCAATCCGCTAAGCTGCGATCGCAGTGCCGCGACCTGTTGATTGAGAAGCGCCATTTCACGCTGGCTCTCGGCCGTGGCGGCCTCTTCCAGGGAAAGCGCCGCATTGGCGGTAGCCAGCAAGGCCGCGCGCTGCTGGGCCAGTGTCATCTGTTCGGTCAGTTCAGCCTGTGCCGCCTCTTGCTGAGCCAGTGCCGCAAGAAGGCGCGCGCGCAGGGCTTCCTGGTCGGACAAGGCGGTGTCCAATTGCGCCTGAAGTTCCGCGCCTTGTGTGCGCACGGCTTCGGCCTCTGTCAAAGCGCCCAGCAACCGGGCATCCAGATCCTCACGGGCGGCCTCTGCAGCGGCCAGCAGGGTCAGCGTGTCTTCGGCCTGCTTGCGCTGCGCCTCCAGCGCCAGGGTCATGGCCGTCAGTTCAGCGTTGGAGTCCTGCAGACGCGCGCGCAGGGCTTCGGCGGCGGCGGCTTCGGCCAGACGCGCGGCCTCCTCGTCGCTGAGCTGGGACTCAAGATCGCCAATGCGCGCCTGCGCTTCGCTCTGCCCGGCCTCAAGATCCGCGACCAGCGCTTCAAGGGCTTCCCGGCGCGCTGCCGCCAATCGCGCGGCTTCGCTTTGGGCGTCGATTTCAGTGCGCGACTGGGCAAGCGCCAGGTTCAGCGCCTCCTGTTCAGACAAAAGCCTGTCGCGTTGGGTTTCAAGCTCTGCAATCGCACCCTGCGCCCTGTTCTGATCCGCAAGCAACGCGGCAACCTGCGCTTCAAAGCTGGTGATCTGCGTCTGGGCCTGCGCCAACGCAGCATCCTGCGCATCGCGCTCCCCCCGCAAGGCCGCAATCAAGGAAGACTGCTGCTCCAGAGTGGCCTGCGCGTCACCAAGCGTGGCGGTCAATGCGCCCACGCGCGTTTCAAGCTCACCTGACCTTGTTTCTTCAAGGCCCAATGCCAAGGCCAAGGCGCTGACTTCGGCAGAAAGCGCGTCAAGCTCGCTTTCCTGCCCGGTGATCGTTTCGCGCAGCACGAACTGAACCACCATGAAGATGGTCAGCACGAACATCAGAACCAGCAAGAGTCCAGTCATCGCATCCACGAAACCCGGCCAGATGGAACTTTGAAACCGTTGCCCTGTGCGCCGCGAAAGGGCCATGGCTCAGCCCTCCTCTGACGTGGCCGGCGGCTTCATGGGACGCGCACGCCCGGGGCTGGACTGGCTCTGGGCGATCAATCGCACCGCAGTATCGATTTCCTTGTGCAGCAGCGCGAGGGTCTCCTGGCGTCCGGCAGAAATCTCTTCGAGGATACGCAGCATCTGCACATCGATCGAGCGCAGACGCATGCGGCTTTCCGCATCGATCCCGTCGCCGCTGTTTTGCGAGACAGCATCGATCAACCGTTCCTGCCCTTCGACCATCCGGTCTATGGCATCCACGGCGCGATGGTCTCCGTCCATCTTGTCTACAAGGTTGCCAACCGCATCCACCAGCCGACCCAGCCGCATTTCCAGCATGCCAAGGTTCACATCGGACTTGGCGTACATCTGTTGCAGCACATCCATCTGTTCGGACATCTGCTCCAACACAGCATCGACCATGCCCGCATCCGATCCGCCCTCATCGCCAGAGGCATATCCGACGCGGGTGATCGAGGATAACCATTCCTCAAGCTCCCGGTAGAACCGGTTCTGACCGTGCCCGGCGAAAAGCTCAAGCAGACCGACAACAAGTGATCCGGCCAGACCCAGCAGAGATGAGGCAAATGCCACACCCATGCCACCCAACTGCGCCTCAAGGCCTGTCATGAGGCGGTTGAAAACCTCGACACCGGCCTCGCCGTCTTGCGGGGCAAGGCTGCGGATCGTATCGACAACGGCAGGAACCGTCGTCGCCAGCCCGTAGAATGTGCCCAAAAGGCCCAGGAAAACCAGAAGATTAACGATGTAACGCGTGATCTCACGGGCCTCGTCTATCCGCTGGGCTACGGAATCCAGGATCGAACGTGACGATGTGCTGTTGATTTGCATCCGCGCCCCTCGCGAGCGCAGCAAAGACGCCAACGGGGCCAGAAGCTGGGGTGCGCTGCCCTCAGGTGCGGTCTCGGTCGCAGCAAAGCGTTCGATCCAGCGCACCGAGCCGATCAGCGTGAAAACCTGCCAGAAACAGGCCAAAACGCCGATGACAAAGACGAAGGCAATGAAGGAATTCAGATAAGGATTGGCCTCGAACACCGGCAATACGCGCGGCAGCGCAAGAAACGCGCCAGCCGCGGAGAGACCCAGCACCAGCAGCATCGACACGATCTGCCGGACTGGTTGTGAAAACTGAGGACGCGCCTCACGATTTGGGTTCGCCATAGGCTCCTGCCTGAACCTCATCTGCTCTGGGATTGACAGTATCGCCAAACTCCAGTGCAGCCAAGGCCTTATGCCGTAAGTTGACGCACCCTTTGGGCCAACCAGTCCAGATCAGGGTCATGCAGCCCGATCTCGGTCAGATGCGAGGCAGTGTTGAACAGATATTCGGTGTTTGGACCACGATCGCCGACCGCATGGGCGATGATCTGCGCCTGCTCTTCCAGTGGCAGCGCTCCGCAATACTGCACATGGGCAGGGTCAATCACATAGGTGACGGCGGTGATCTCTGTGCCAGTGTCCAGTTGCACGCTCAGCATCTTTTCCAGATAAGCCGACGAGATCAGTTCGCGCTCGCGCAGATAGGCCAGCGTGTCATCCTCGCGCCCGTCTGCAACGCGCATGGCCATGCCGCGACACAAGGCGCCGTCAACCGCGTCCAGCGCCAGAACCAGCCCGGGTTTTTCGACGCTGCCACGGTGGTGAATCGAAGACATGCAGAATGATCGGGCATAGCCGCGCAGGGTGCCCAGACACATGTCGGCCACATCAAAACCGGGGTTCCACAAAAGCGAACCGTATCCGAATACCCACATTGTCATCGTGTCTGGTCCTTGTCTGATGAGGCTTGTAAACACCAAACGGGAAGCATGCGAAAGGTCAGGAAAGCGATGCGTTTGCTGAAATGGGTCTTGGTTTTGGTGCTGATGTGGTCGCTTTATTGGGCCGGGGCCGGATGGTGGGTTCAAAACGGCGTGGCACGCTGGTTTGACACGCAAGAGGCACGTGGCTGGCAAGCTGACTATGCTGAGCTGTCGCTGACCGGCTACCCCTCTCGCCATGTGACAACCATCAAGGCACCTGCGCTGGCTGATCCCGGCACTGGCGCGGCATGGCAGGCAGAGAGCCTCGTGATCGACAGCCGCGCGATCTGGCCCGGTCATGTTACGTTGCGATTTGCCGATGCGCCTCAGCTTTTGTCATATTTCGAGCAGACCTTGAGCATTGTCACAGAAGGCTTGGTGGCCGATCTGCGCCTGAAGCCCGGTCTGGCGCTTGAGCTTGACTCCATGTCACTCACGTCGGGTCCGTGGTCCCTGAGCGAGGAAGGCGAACCGCTGGCACGCGCCCAGACGCTGACCCTGTCCACCGTGCAACAGGACAGTCCCGAGACATATTCGGTTACTGCGCGCGCCGAAGCCTTTGCGCCCGGCGAGCGGTTGCGCGACGTGGCGCGTATCTCCAAGACGTTGCCGGAAGCGTTTGAAGTCTTTGAGCTGGAAGCAACGATCACCTGGGACAAGCCTTGGGATCGCAGCGCTCTGGAGGCCGCCCGCCCCCAGCCACGGCTAGTCGATCTTCGTCTGGCCGAGGCGAAATGGGGGGCTTTGCGGCTTTTGGCGGCGGGGTCGTTCACTGTGGATGACGAGGGCATTCCCGAGGGCACCATAACGATCAAGGCCGAGAATTGGCGCGATATGCTGGCCATTGCGCAAGAAGCAGGTGTGTTGCCAGAACAGGCGGTGAACCCGGTCGAGCGTGCGCTCAGTATGCTAGAAGGTCTGGGTGGCAATCCCAATGCGCTGGATTTGCGACTGAATTTGCGCGGCGGTGCTGTGGCCCTCGGGCCTCTGCCGCTGGGACCGGCCCCCCGCTTGATCCTGCGTTAGCGGCAGAAGGGTCCGGATCGGTAGCTGGCCGTATCGAAATGGAAATGATCGCGGTGAAAGCGGTCGCTGTCCGGCCCCAGCACCGTGCCGAACGGACCGCAGGCGGTCTTGTGCATCTTGCGCATGGCGGTGCGGTATCCGCGGGCGTTCCAGTGTTCCAGAACCGTGATCACCTCGCCATCGTCCATCTTGAAGCCCGAGATGTCGATGGCACGCCCCTTGCCGTGCTCTGAAATGCGTGCACCGGGCTGGTTGTTTCGGGTCCGGCAAGCGTAATGCGCCGCGACGCGCAGTTGTTCGACCCGCCCTTTTGTCCGCAACGCAGGTTGGACGCCGTTCTTGACCCAGCGATTGAGGGCTTTTGCCGTGTTACAATCCATCAGGGCCTGCTGGCTGAGCGAAACGCCCGCGACCGAGCGGATACGCACCGCATCCGAAATACCGCATCCGCTGATGCGGCCCGGCACCAGCCCTACCACCTCGCCCTGGATTTCCGGCGTACCGCAGACCATGCCCCGACGCGCCTGACGATTGCGCGACATGGCCTCCTGTCCGACAGACGGCGGACGCGAGAACGGGCGCAGCGATTGCATGAGGCCCACCCCCGCAAACGATGATTGCGTCGAGGTGGCAACGATCTGTTGCGATGCAGGGCGCGCATTCGGGCGCAACACTGGCGGTGTGGGCAAGATCACAGCGCCGGGATGCGCGACGGCGCGCGGCTGGGGTCGTATGGAACTGTCGGGGGCCTTGGCAAGCGCCGGCGTCAGGGTGAGCAGCGCGCATAGAACCAGCCAGGGCGTCCGCATCATCATGGGCGTGAGCCTCCGCGTCCGAAATTGGGGGCGTCGGTATCCTGACCTGCCTCGATGATCCCGCGCCTGATCGCGCGCGTTCGGGTAAAATACGCATGCAGGTGATCACCGTCTCCGGTCCGAATGGCGCGCTGAAGCGCGAACAGCTCTTCGGTGAACCGCCCGAGAATTTCGAGCGTGGCATCCTTGTTACTGAGGAACACATCGCGCCACATGGTCGGATCGGATGCGGCGATACGGGTGAAATCCCGAAAGCCGGCCGCGGAATACTTGATCACTTCGCTATCGGTGACGCGGCGCAGATCATCGGCCACACCCACCATGGTATAGGCAATCAGGTGCGGCGCATGGCTGGTGACGGCCAGAACCAGATCATGGTGATCGGCGTCCATCTCATCCACGTTGGCCCCCATGGAAAGCCAAAGCTCGCGCAGGCGCTCTATCGCGTCTGGGTCGGTACCCTCGACCGGAACCAGCAGACACCAGCGATTGTCAAAGAGTTCCGCGAAACCTGAGCGCGGGCCGGAATGTTCGGTCCCGGCCAAGGGATGGGCGGGAACGAAATGCACGTTTTGCGGCAGATAGGGGCCAACCATCTCGATCACATGGCGTTTGACCGAACCGACATCCGTCACGGTCGCACCGGGTTTGAGAGCACCGGCAATCTCGGCAGCTACATCACCCATGGCCCCGACCGGGACGCAAAGCACGATGAGGTCAGCGCCTTCAACCGCCTCAAGGGCGCTCTCGCAGACGCGATCACACAGACCGATATCACGTGCCGTATCGCGGGTTTCCCTTGAGCGCGCATAGCCGGTCACCTCACCAGCCAGACCGCCCCGCTTGATGGCCCAGAACATCGACGATGCGATCAGCCCAAGCCCGATCAGGGCAACGCGTTCATAAATCACGCTCATGACGCGCCCCGAAACGCGCCCAAGGCCGCCAGAACACGTGTGTTGTCCTCGGGCCGGCCCACCGTGATGCGCAATGCATCCGCAAAGCCGTATCCCTTGACGATCCGCACCAGGATTCCCGCACGCTTGAGATGGGCATTGGCCGCCAGTGCCTCTGCCTCATCCGAAAAGCGCGCCAGAACGAAATTGGCAAAGCTTTCGTCACAGGCGATCCCAAGTTGATGCAGGCCGCCGGTAAGGCGGGCGCGCTCATCCGCATTCACCTGCCGACACCGGGTTACAAACTCCTGGTCCCGCACGGCCGCCTCGGCTCCCGCAAGTGCCAGACCGGACATGTTGAACGGGCCGCGGATGCGGTTCAGCACATCCATGATCTCTTGGGAGGCATAGCCCCATCCGACACGCAAACCACCTAGCCCGTAGATCTTTGAAAAGGTGCGCGTCATCACGACATTCTCGCGCTCTGAGACCAGAGCGCTGCCCCCGTCATAGCCCTCCACGAACTCGGCATAGGCACCATCCAGAACCAGCAGACATTGATCCGGCAAGGCATCGGCCAGACGCGTGACCTCGTCCTGCGGTATCATCGTACCCGCAGGATTGGCGGGGTTGGCCAGATACACCAGCCGTGTCGCGGGCGTCAGTGCAGAAATCAGAGCGTCGACATCCACCCTGCGCCCGTCTTCTGCGGCCACGACAGGCGTGGCCCCCACAGCAAGGGCAATGATGCGATAAAGTGAAAACCCGTGTTCGGGATACAGCACCTCATCCCCTGGCCCGGCGTAGGCCTGGGCCAGCAATGTCAGGATCTCGTCCGAGCCGACACCGATGATCAGACGATCAGGATCAAGCCCATGCACCTCACCTATGGCCCTGCGCAATGCCGCGTGATCGGTAGAGGGATAGCGATGCACCTTGGCCGCTGAGTCGGCGATCGCCCTGACAGACACGTCGCTGGGCCCGAAAGGGTTTTCGTTCGAGGACAGCTTGAGAACATCTGCGACGCCATCAATATGGGACTCTCCGCCCTGATAGAGCGCGATCTCCATGATCCCGGGTTGTGGCGTCATTACAGTCATTTTCATCCCCCTGTGTCGCAGGTTCTAGCGTCGACACCCGACCCTGACCAGCCTCAAGGCGCCACGGGCGAACAATTGAAGCTGCGCGACGCAAATTTCGCTGCCAAGCCGACAACTTGCCCAAACTGTTGCAGACTTGCACTAGCTCTTTCTTCAGGGATTCGGTATCCAGAGACTGCCCGGGGGGGCACGGAACGGGAATGTACCGGGATGCTTCGAACCTTTGCGCTGACGCTTTGCGCGGCGCTTCTGGCTTTCTTCCCTGGGGCGGCCACTGCACAGGACGATCCGCGCTTTGAAGCGGTACAGACCGCTTCGGGGCCGTTTGGGCTGTTGGGTTCAAGGCAGCTTTTGGGCTATGGCCGGCTGACGACCAACGACCTGTTCGGCGATACGGAGGACCGGTGGCGCACCGGCTCGATCACCACATCGCGCCTCTGGGGCCATGGCTGGAACGGCAGCCTTCCCTCGAATTTCGGCGAGATGATCGAACTGCGCCTGCAGGGTCAGATCATCGCGCCCGACAACCTTCAGAGGTTCGATCCGACAGACCGGCCATGGGCAGGCGCATTATCCGTTGGTCTGCACACGCATTTCATGATGGGTGAAACCGAAATGGCGGTCGGCGGCGATATGGTGATTATCGGCCCGCAGACCCATCTGGATGATTTTCAGGAAGCTTTTCATAAGCTTATCAATGTTCAGTCCCCAAATGACGCCGTTCTGAACAACCAGATCGGGAACAAGATCCGCCCTACCCTCGTGATGGAAGCCGCGCGCAGCTACCGCTGGACTGACAAAGCAGAACTGCGCCCCTTTGCAGAAGGACGCGCGGGCGACGAAACTCTGGTGCGTGTCGGTGCGGACATGACCTTCGGGATCATGGGGCTGGGCGAATTGCTGGTGCGTGAAAATGTCAGCGGCCAGCGCTATCGCACGATCAAGAACGACGACAACGGTTTTTCCGTCGTCCTCGGGGCCGACATCGCCCATGTGTTTGACAGCGTCTATCTGCCCCAGGAGCGCGGCTTTCAAGTTGTCCAGCAGCGCGAGCGCGCCCGGTTCGGGATGCAATGGCAAAATGAGGGAACGGGGGTGTTTTACGGGCTGACGTGGCTTGGACGCGAATTCGAGGGTCAACAAGACAGCCAGTTCATCGGCTCGGTGAAGCTGGATATCCGCTGGTAAGCAAAAAAAGAGTGGGTGTTTGCAGGAAACACTTTGATCTGCGAATCACCTTTGTTAACGATTGAGACACAATAAAAAACGATAAAAACAATATAGGCAGGCATACAGGCAATGAGAGCGGGCTTTACAGGCACGTTCGTCATCTCCTGGTCGCAAACGGAAATCGACGGTCTTGAGGCCGCGTCAATGAACGCGTTGACCGTTGGATCATCTTGGGCGTGGCGCGGTGACGCGCTGCGTGTGGATGGACCATCAGATGTTTTGCGACTTGAACGAACGGATGGCGATGCCAATCTGCGCAAGCGCGCAACACATATGGTGCGACGACTCGTCGGCGCGGCCATGACCCACAAGTCGAACATTGACGATGTCGATGTGAGCGAGCCATTGATGGACAGCCACTTCGTGGTGACCGACGGTCGCGAGAGCTATACCATAACCGTGATCGAAACCGGGCCGGCGTCTCAGCCATTGTTGATGTTTCTCAACGCGATTCCCCCGCGGGGGACGGATCTGTGGATCGTGCACCAATCCCTGGGCACGCAGGTCGCGCGTCCGGTCAGCGGGGCACAGGGTGGCGTGATCTGTTTCACGCCCGGCACACGGATCTCAACTCCGGACGGCGCGCGCCCAATCGAAGAGTTGCGCGAAGGCGACCGGATCATGACCCGCGACAGCGGACCCCAGGACATCATGTGGATCGGCAAGCGCCGCATGACGGGCGCTCGGATGTTCGTGATGCCCGAATTGCGCCCGATCCGCTTTCGCCCCGGCGCATTGGGGATCGAGCGGCCCGATCAGGAGCTTTTGGTGTCCCCCGAGCATCGGATGCTGATCCGCGGACATGTGGCGCGCTCCCTTTTCAACACCCCCGAAGTTCTGGTGCCTGCGCGGGATCTTGTGAACGGCTCGAACATCTTTGTCGATCTGCAGGTGCGCGAGGTAGAGTACATCCATTTGCTTTTGCCGCACCATCAGGTGATCTGGGCCAATGGAGTCGAAGCCGAGAGCTTTCATCCTGCAAGCGCCGCCCTGAGCGCCTTGACAGAGGGCGATCGCGCCAGGTTGTTGCGCAAACTGCCCGGCATGGAGATCAATCCGCATGTCTATGGCGATTATGCGCGGCGCAACCTGTCGGCATCCGAAGCCGCCATTCTGATGCATGAGGCCGCCTAACGACGGGATCGGGGGCGCTGCCCCCGTCCCTTCGGGACTCCCCCGGGGTATTTTCGACCAGAAAGAGGCAGCTTGCGGCGTGCCCGGCAAACGCCATTGACACCGTATCTGCACCGTCTATAAGCGCGGCTTCATTGGTGTTGGTGGACCTTGCA
>NZ_JBASXK010000165.1:0-22856 GCF_049276915.1 Aestuariivita sp.
ATAATGGCCCATGACGACCAGAACTTTTCCGAGGCAAGCGGCGTTCTGCCATTTGCTTCTCTGGCGCTTGAAGTGGTGTCAGTCATCAATGAGCGCCAGGCGAAAGTGCAAGCCAATCAGGCGCGCCCTTACATCAGAAGTATCCTGGATCGCAGGTTGACGACCAAAGCCTACTTCAGCCCAAGTGACGCCCTGACCGAATTACGCGCGCTGCGATTGGGCGACGAGGCCATAATTGACAATTACATTCCCGAAGCCGCGCGCTCTATAGGTGAAAAATGGAACCGCAACGAGCTTGGCTTTGCGGAAGTCACCATAGCGTCGGTCCGATTGCAAAGCCTGCTGGCCGAGGTCGAATTCATCAATCCCGAGATTCAGCCCTCGTATGACGGTCCGCTGAATGCCCTCATCGTGTCCTGCGAGGGCGATCAACACACGCTTGGCTGCTTTGTGGCAGCTGCTCAGATCCGCCGAACCGGCGCGACAGTGGAAACCCTGTGCGCCGCGCCGGATGCGGCCATCTGCAAGAAGATCATGAATGGCGATTTCGACGCGGTATTGTTTTCCTGCTCTCGCAGCCAAAGCCTTGAAAGCATTCGAAACATTGTTATGTATTCCAAAAAGAAGTTGTCTGACCCGCCTATCTTTGCGCTGGGTGGCATCATCGTGGGAACGTTAGGGAATATTCAGGGTCAGACCGGAGTTGATCTGGTCACAAGTGACACTGATGCATTGGTGTCTTATTGCGCGCAAAGATCGCCCAAGCTGCTGAAACAGGCCTCAAGATGAGCGCCGGTGGCTCTGTCGGCTGGACGAGCGGACACGCGGTAGAGCTTTCCTCGGATGAAGTTCAAGGGATCATTGCGGCGGCGGCAGACATCGCGTTGATGATTGACCCCGACGGCAAGATCACATCGGTTATCCTCAATCACGCTGACGAGACTTTCGGAAATCTGGATCACTGGTGCAATCGGCCGATGACAGATTTCCTGGTCGAGGACAGCATCTCGAAATTCAAAGACGCGCACGCCCTGTTCCTGTCAGGCGCGGACGTGCGCAAGCAGATCGAATTGAACCACCAGGACGAGGTCTCGTGGGAATTCCCGGTCCGCTACACCATGCACCGCTTTGGTGAGGGCAATATCGTGCTGATGCTGGGCCGCGATCTGCGCCCCATCGCGGAAACACAGCAACAGCTTGTCCATGCGCAAATCGCTTTGGAAAAAGGCTATGAGGCGCGTCGCGAATTCGATGCGCGCTATCGCGTTTTGCTGAACAACACGCGGGATGCGGTTGTTTTCGTTTCGGTGCGTGAAGGGCGCGTCAAGGACATGAACGAACCTGCCGCCTCCCTTTTGGGTGTTGGTCGCGAAGCACTGGCGGGCAGCCCGTTTGTACAGGCTTTCAAAGATCGCGCCGCAGGCGAATTGATCGAAGCGCTGCTGAACACATCCATATCGGATGGCGACGGATCGCTGGTGCTTGAGACCCGCACGGGTCGGCGCAATCTGCGCCTGATACCGACCGTGTTCCGGGCTGCGGGCGAACGCGTCATCATGTGCCGCATGGAAACCGAGGAAGACATCGGACTGGCCGAAGATCAGACCACGGTGTCCATGGCGGCCCTGTTTCGCGATGGCAGCGATGCATTCGTTTTCACGGACAACAAGGGCGTCATCACAAGCGCCAACGACAGTTTCCTTGAACTGGTGGACGCGGCGCATCTGGCTGATGTCAAAGGCCGGTCCCTGGGGGATTTCCTGCATCGGGGACAGATTGATCTGTCGATGCTGATCGAGAACTCCAAGCGCACCGGCCAGATGCGGATTTACTCCACGAAACTGGTGAATGATTACGGCTCAAAAATTTCCTCCGAGATTTCAGCCACATATCTCAGCACAGGCGCTGCACCCATCGTGGCTTTCGTCATTCGCGACATCAGCCGCGTCGAAGCTGTTCGTCAGGGCGGCGGGGGCGGAAATGCCGAGGATTCCAGCCGCAATGTCATGGAATTGGTCGGCTCGGCCACTCTGAAAGAGATCGTGTCGGAAACCACGGATGTGGTTGAAAAGATGTGTATTGAAACGGCCGTCACGCTGACACGCAACAATCGCGTCGCCGCAGCCGAGATGCTGGGGCTTTCGCGCCAAAGCCTTTACGTAAAACTGCGCAAATACGGTCTTTTGAGCAAAGAAAAAGACTAGTCGGGGCCCGCCCCTCTCATCAGGACATCCAGAACCGTACAGCTTGCCGCAGGCATGCGTGTTTTGCTTGCGTCGACTCGAAGTGTCAGTAATAGTTTACACATGAGTGTAAGCCAAACTATCACAGAGCGTCGTTTCCCGGAACCAGCTGCCATGTTGCGGCTGATCAAACCGATCACATGGTTTCCCCCGATGTGGGCCTATCTGTGCGGCGTGATCTCTTCCGGCGTGTCCCCCGCACAAAGCTGGCCGCTGGTTGTTCTGGGCGTGCTTCTTGCCGGACCGATCGTCTGCGGCATGAGTCAGGCTGCAAATGACTGGTGCGACCGTCATGTCGATGCCATCAACGAGCCCGACCGGCCGATCCCATCGGGCCGTATTCCCGGCCGCTGGGGTCTGTGGATCGCCCTTGCGATGTCCGCCATCTCGCTGCTGGTCGGCTGGCAACTGGGGCCATGGGGCTTTGGTGCCACGATCCTTGGCGTCTTGGCCGCATGGGCCTATTCCGCCGAGCCCATTCGGATGAAAAAATCCGGCTGGTGGGGGCCTGGCCTGGTCGGCTTGAGCTATGAGACGCTGCCCTGGTTCACCGGCGCCGCCGTGCTCAGCGCAGGCGCACCTGCCATGCCCGTCATCATCGTCGCCGTGCTCTATGGCATCGGGGCGCATGGCATCATGACACTCAATGATTTCAAAGCGTTGGAAGGTGACCGCCAGATGGGCGTAAACTCCCTTCCGGTAACGCTTGGCCCGGAGAAAGCCGCCAAGGTTGCCTGTATCGTCATGACCATTCCTCAGGTCATTGTCTTTGCCCTGCTGGCCTATTGGGATCGTCCGGCGCATGCGGCCGGCGTTCTGGCGGTGATCGGCCTGCAATTCTGGGCAATGAGCGTGATGTTCAAGGACCCCAAGGGCAAAGCGCCCTGGTATAATGGAACAGGCGTGTTGCTCTATGTCAGCGGCATGATGATCACGGCCTTTGCGATCCGCTCTTTGGGAGTGATGCCGTGAAGACCCTCAGTTGGTTTGACATTGTCCGCCTGGGTTTGATTCAGGCCTGTTTGGGAGCCATCGTCGTTCTCACCACATCCACCCTGAACAGGTTGATGGTTGTCGAGCTTGCGCTGCCCGCAGTCCTGCCGGGTCTGTTGGTGGCCCTGCACTATGGCATCCAGATCACCCGGCCGAACTGGGGTTTCAGGTCTGACACGCGGGGCAACCGCACCACCTTTATCATCGGCGGCATGATCGTTCTGGCGCTGGGCGGTTTTCTGGCTGCCTATGGCGTGCAGGTGCTGGCCACGCAATATGGGCTGGGTCTGGCGATTTCGATTCTGGCCTATGCGCTGATTGGCCTGGGTGTTGGTGCCTCTGGCACATCGCTGCTGGCGCTTTTGGCGACCGCCACCGCGCCGGAACGACGCGCAGCGGCGGCCACGATCACATGGCTGATGATGATTGCCGGAATTGCGATCACCGCAGGCACGGTCGGTGCGTTTCTTGATCCCTATACACCGGCCCTTCTTCTCAAGATCGTAACGATTGTGACGGTCGGTGCCGTCTGTGTGACTACCCTTGCCGTGTGGCGCATTGAACGGGATGTCGAGGACACCTCAGAGCCGGAAACCATGCCGTTTTCCCACGGCATGCGCGAAATCTGGGCCGAGCGCAAAGCGCGCAACTTTACCGGTTTCGTGTTCCTGTCGATGACCGCCTATTTCATGCAGGAGCTTATTCTCGAGCCCTATTCCGGCCTCGTGTTCAACTTTTCGCCGGGCCAGTCCACATCGCTCTCGGGTGCGCAGAATGGCGGCGTGTTTCTGGGCATGGTCATGGTCGGACTCGCCTGTACAGGACTGCGAATCGGATCGCTCAAGGGCTGGGTGATCATCGGCTGTCTGGGGTCTGCCGCCATGCTGGTCCTGATCGCGCTGCTGGGTCAGATCGGACCCGGTGCCCCTCTGGTGCCCGCCGTGGCCGGTCTGGGCATTTTCAACGGAATGTTCGCGGTAGCCGCCATCGGTTCGATGATGGCGCTGGCGGGCGAAGGTCGCGACGGCCGCGAAGGCACCCGTATGGGTCTTTGGGGCGCGGCACAAGCGATGGCGGCAGGGTTCGGCGGACTGATCGGAGCGGCCGCTGTCGATCTGCTGCGCACAGCCATGAGCAGCGACGCCTCGGCCTTCGGCACGGTGTTCGTCGCCGAAGCCGCCCTGTTTGTTTTTGCCGCCATCATGGCGGTGCAAGTCATGGAGCGGCGTCCCAGTCGTTCCTTGGAAATGGTTCCAGGAGAATGAAACATGTTTGATGTCGTTGTAGTGGGCGGAGGGCCCTCGGGCGCAACAGCCGCCGAAGATCTGGTCCGCTCGGGCCATAAAGTCGCGCTTCTTGATCGTGAAGGCCGCATCAAACCCTGCGGCGGCGCGATCCCGCCGCGATTGATGCAGGATTTCAACATCGACGACGCGCAACTGGTCGCCAAGGTCAACACCGCGCGCATGATTTCTCCCACAGGGCGCATGGTCGATATCCCGATCGAGAACGGTTTCGTCGGCATGGTCGATCGCAAGGACTTTGACCCTTTCCTGAGACAACGGGCCGTCGATGCGGGGGCCGAGTATCACGTCGGCACCTTCCTGCGGATTGATCGCACCAACGGCACCAAGGTCATCTACCGCGAGAAATCCAGCGGCGAAGAAAGGGAACTTCCCTGCAAGCTGATCATCGGCGCGGATGGCGCACGGTCACGCGTGGGCAAAGCCGAAGTCGCGGGCTGGGACAAGATCCCCTATGTGCTGGCCTATCATGAGATCATCAAGGCTCCGCCCAAGAACGACGTCTATGACCCGGTGCGGTGTGATGTGATCTATGACGGCGCGATCTCGCCTGATTTCTATGGCTGGGTCTTTCCACATGGCGACAGCGCCAGCGTGGGCATGGGCACCGGGCTGACAGACATCGATCTGAAGAAAGCCACCGCCGATCTGCGCGCGGCCGCCGGCCTGACGGATTGCGAAACACTGCGCCGCGAAGGCGCGCCGATCCCGCTCCATCCACTGGACAAATGGGACAATGGCCGTGATGTCGTTCTGGCGGGTGACGCGGCCGGCGTGGTTGCCCCGTCATCGGGTGAGGGTATCTATTATGCAATGGTAGCGGGTCGCGTTGCGGCCACGGCCTGCGCGGCAACCCTTGCTTCGGCCAGGGTGAAAGATCTGCAACTTGCCCGCAAGCTGTTCATGAAAGAACATAAGACCGTCTTCAGGGTGCTTCAGTCGATGCAGAATGCCTATTACAGATCGGACAATCGGCGTGAACGCTTTGTGTCACTGTGCCATGATGTGGACGTGCAGCGCCTGACATTCGAAGCCTACATGAACAAGAAACTGGTCGCCGCACGGCCCTTGGCGCATCTGAAAATCGGCTTCAAGAACCTTGCGCATCTCAGTGGTCTGGTATCTGCCGAACGCATATGAGCATCATGATCCCGGCCTGGGTGAACGGCGAACTTACACCCGTGGAAAAGCTTGAGGCACATCAACGCGGCCTCAGGCACAAAGCCGTGTCCGTCTTTGTCATCCGGGGTACGAAAATCCTGATGCAACGGCGCGCTCTGGGAAAGTATCATACCCCCGGCCTCTGGGCGAACACCTGCTGCACGCATCCCGACTGGGGCGAGACACCGTCCACCTGCGCTGTACGCCGGTTGAACGAAGAACTGGGCATTACCGGTTTGTATCCCGAACACCGTCACCATCTGGAATACCGCGCCGATGTCGGCAACGGTCTGGTCGAACATGAGGTGGTCGATGTCTATCTGGCCCGCGCTGGCAAGGACATGCCGCTGGATCCAAACCCCGATGAGGTGATGGAGACCGAATGGGTCGATTATCACGATCTTCTGGCCCAGATCCGGATGCATCCGGAAAAATTCACGCCCTGGCTCAAGATATATCTGACAGATTATGCCGATATGATATTCGGCTCGGATCTGATGATCGCGTCCCGGGCGTAAGTTAGCGCCATTTCCATGTTTTAAGCACGACGCAGGGCCGCTCAGGCCCTTGAACCTCTGCGGCGCGGCTGGTTGAGTGGCGCGGCACACAGGAGGGACAGACGTGACCGTATTGATCGCAGGCGGCGGGATTGCCGGGCTGAGCCTTGGATTGACCTTGCATCAGATCGGGGTGCCGTTTCGCATCTTCGAGGCGACCTCGCAGATCCGGCCCATGGGTGTCGGCATCAACATCCAGCCCAATGCCGTGCGCGAGTTGTTTGACCTTGGTCTGGAAGATCAGCTGGATCAGATCGGTGTGCGCACCCGTCAATACGGGTTCTACTCCAAACTTGGCAAAACCATCTGGGAAGAGCCGCGCGGCACATGGGCCGGGTACAGCTGGCCGCAATACTCGATCCATCGCGGCAAACTGCAGATGATGCTTTATGAGACTTTGCTGCAGCGTGCAGGCGCCGAATGCATCGTCACGGACGCCCGCGCCGTGGCCTACGAAAATACCCCATCCGGTGCAGTGCTGCATCTTGGCGCGGGCCGTTTCGAAGGCGGTTTGATCATCGCGGCGGATGGCATCCATTCGGCGCTGCGCGCACAGATGTACCCACAGGAAGGCCCGCCGATCTGGGGCGGGGCTGTGTTGTGGCGCGCGACATCTCAGGCCAAGCCGTTCTTTGGCGGCGGGGCGATGGCTCTGATCGGGCATGACACACAGAGGCTGGTCGCCTATCCGATTTCCAACCCCGACCCGCAGACCGGCGAGGTCGTGATGAACTGGATCGCAGAACTGCGCATAGACCCGTCCCAGGGGTGGAAGAAGGAAGACTGGAACCGCGCCGCGGACCGGGGCGATTTTCGCCCTGCCTTTGACGACTGGAAGTTCGACTGGATCGACGTGCCGGGGTTGATCGACAGCGCCGCGCAGGTCTTTGAATATCCGATGGTGGATCGCGATCCGCTGGAGCGCTGGACCGACGGCCATGTCACCCTCATGGGAGATGCCGCGCATCCGACCTATCCCGTGGGATCAAACGGTGCCAGTCAGGCGATTATCGACGCTCGGGTGATCGGGGCCAAACTGGTCGAACACGGCATCACAGCCGCAGCGCTTGAGGCCTATGAGGCCGAGGTGCGACCCGTGACAACCGGCGTGGGTCTGGCCAATCGCGGCAGCGGTCCGGATGCGATCCTTCAGCGGGTCGAGGACCTGTGCGGCGGGGATTTCGGCACGATCGACGAGGTGATCTCGCTGGATGATCTGGCCGCGCATTCGGCCAAGTACAAATCCATCGCCGGGTTTTCAATAGATGCCCTGAACGCCAAGCCCGCTCTGATTGCCAAAGGCGCGCGGGTGGCCTGATCTGCGTCAGACACTCAGCGTTGCGGCGACCGCTTTGCTCCATTGCGCATAGGCCGCGTCGCGCTCGGCCCGGGTGTTTTCGGGGGTGAACCGCCTCTCAAGATGCCAGCGCTCTGCAAACCCGGCCTGATCGGGATACACACCTGCGCGCATACCCGCCAGCCAGGCCGCGCCCAGTGCTGTGGTTTCGACCATGGCGGGGCGATCCACGGGCGCACCCAGGATGTCGGCAAGCCGTTGCATCGTCCAGTCGCTGGTGGCCATTCCGCCATCCACCCGCAGCACGGTCTGAGCCGACGCAGACCAGTCGGCTTGCATCGCCTCAAGCAGATCGCGGGTCTGGAAGGCCACGCTGTCCAGAGCGGCACGCGACAGTTCCGCGGGGCCGGTGCTGCGGGTCAGCCCATAGATCGCACCGCGGCAATCGGGGTTCCAATAGGGCGCGCCCAGACCTGTGAAGGCAGGCACGATGATGACGTGTTGCGCGGGATCCGCGTCTTGCGCCAGCGTGCCGGACTGCGCGGCGCTCTCGATGATGCCAAGGCCATCACGCAACCATTGCACCACGGCACCGGCGATGAAAATCGACCCCTCGAGCGCATAGGTCCGCGTGCCATCCAGTTGATAGGCGATGGTGGTCAGCAGCCGGTTTTGCGAGGCCACGGCGACATCGCCCGTGTTCAGCAAGGCAAAGCATCCTGTGCCATAGGTGGATTTCAGCATGCCCGGCTGGAAACAGGCCTGTCCGATGGTGGCGGCCTGCTGATCGCCCGCAACACCGAGGATCGGAATGGTCGCGCCGAACAGATCGGTGGTCCCATAGTCGGCAGCGCAGTCGCGCACATCCGGCAGGAGCGACATCGGCACGTCGAGAAGGGCGCACATTTCGGTGCTCCATGCGCCGGTGTGGATATCAAACAGAAGCGTGCGCGCCGCGTTGGTTGCATCGGTGGCATGAACCTTGCCGCCGGTCAGACGCCAGATCAGGAAGCTGTCAATCGTACCAAAGGCAAGGTCCATGTCACGGGCACCCTCGATATGATCGAGGATCCACTTCACCTTCGTGCCTGAAAAGTAGGGATCCAGAAGAAGCCCGGTCGTTGCCGAGACCTGCGCCTCATGGCCTGCGTCTTTCAGCCTGGCGCAAAGTTCGGCGGTGCGGCGGTCCTGCCAGACGATGGCGTTGTGAATGGCCCGGCCGGTTGCGCGGTCCCAGAGCACGGTGGTCTCGCGCTGGTTGGTGATCCCGATGCCCTTGATCTGATCCGCAGAAACCCCGGCTTTGGCAATCGCGTCCCGGCAGGTGCCAAGCACAGTTTGCCAGATGTCTTCGGGATCATGTTCCACCCAGCCCGAGGCCGGGAAATGCTGGGGGAATTCCTGCTGAGCGCTTGCAACAATCTGCATATCTGCATCGAACAGGATGGCACGGCTGGACGTAGTGCCTTGATCTATCGAAAGAATATAGCTCATTGGGGTCTCATGTTATCATGCAGCATGGAGGCCGATCCACGCCTCAAGTGCGCCGACTTCGGCGGGGGTGAAGCGCAGGCCAAGCTTGGAGCGACGCCAGAGGATATCCTCAGCCTCCAAGGCGAATTCGTGCTGCATCAGCCATCGCACCTCGCGTTCGGTGAGGGAGTGGCCAAAGCTCTGGCCAAGGTCCGCAAGGTTTTCAGCGCCCTCCAGCAGGACAAAGGCATCGCGCCCATAGCCGCGGATAAGGCGCTGCGCCCAGCGCGCATCAAGGAAGGGATATGCCCGGCGCAACGCGGTGATCTGGGCTTGCACAGTGTCATGGGGAAAGTCGCCGCCGGGCAGCGGAGCGCCCGCAGTCCATGCCGGGGCGTCCTTGCCCAGACGCGAACCGATCGTGTCGACGGCGGATTGGGCAAGTTTGCGATAGGTCGTGATCTTGCCGCCGAACACATGCAGCACCGGCGCGCTCATCTCTTCAAGAGACAGCACATAATCGCGCGTCGCCGCCGTGGCCGACCGCGCGCCGTCATCATACAGCGGGCGCACTCCGGAATAGCGCCAGACGATGTCATCCAAGCCTATGGAATCCTTGAAGTATTGTGAGGCAAACTCGCACAGATAAAGCGCCTCTTCATCAGTGCAGACCGGGGCAGTGTCCGGATCGGGATGGTCCATATCGGTGGTGCCGATCAGGGTGAAATCCTGCTCATAGGGAATGGCAAAGATGATGCGCCCATCCGCGCCCTGCAGGAAATAGCAGTGATCGCCCTCATACATCCGCCGGACGACGATGTGGCTGCCACGCACCAGGCGCACGGTCTCGGCGCTGTTTGAGCGTATGACTGCACGCAGGGTTTCACCGACCCAGGGGCCAGCCGCATTGATCAGAAGGCGGGCCTTGTGGATACGCTCGGATCCGTCGCGCTGTTGCGTGGTCACATGCCAGAGACCGTCATGAACTTCGGCGGAAAGGACCTTGCTTCGGGTCAGGATGCACGCGCCGCGCTGGCTGGCGTCGCGGGCGTTCAAGGAGACCAGACGCGCATCTTCGACCCAGCAGTCCGAGTATTCAAAGGCGCGGGTCAGCGCGGGCTTCAGAGCTGCGCCAACGGGCGATGTCCTGAGATTTGTCCGTTTTGTACCAGGTAAAATGGTGCGACTGCCCAGATTGTCGTAGGCAAACAGGCCCAGACGGATCAGCCAGGCGGGCCGGCGTCCCCGCATCCACGGCATGATTTTCTGCAAAAGCCGCGACACCGGGGTGTCGCTGTCAAAGCGCATCTGCGGATGCAACGGCAGGACAAACCGCAGGGGCCAGCTGATATGGGGCATGGCCCTGAGCAGGGTCTCGCGCTCTTTGAGGGCTTCGCGCACCAGCCTGATCTCGAGATACTCAAGATAGCGCAGACCGCCGTGAAACAGCTTGGTCGAGGCTGAGGAGGTCGCCTGCGCCAGATCACCCTGTTCCGCAAGCGTCACCGACAGGCCGCGCCCGGCGGCATCCCTGGCGATACCGCAGCCGTTGATGCCGCCGCCAATGATGAACAGATCGCTTATGTCGTTCGACTGGGTCATGCTGCCTTTCTGGCGCGTTTTCCGACCATGTCCAAGCCAAACCGTGCTTGACCTCGCTGACCCCCTCTTACAACGTCACGACGATCAGGGAGGGATGTCGATGCTGAACCGGAACGGGCCTTTGAGAGGCGTGCGCGTGGTCGAGTTTGCAGGGCTGGGGCCGGCACCGTTTGCCTGCATGATGCTGGCCGACATGGGGGCCGATGTCGTGCGGATCGCGCGGCCAGGGCAAAAGCCACTGTTCGGGATTGATCAGAAATACAATCTATACGACCGGTCGCGAGCCTCGGTTACGCTGGATCTGCGCGATCCCGACCAAAAGGCGCAGGCCGGGGCGCTGGCAACGCGGGCCGAGATCGTGATCGAAGGATATCGCCCCGGCGTCATGGAGCGGCTGGGACTGGGCCCTGATGTTCTGTTGGCGCAAAATCCCGCTCTGGTCTTTGGCCGCATGACCGGCTGGGGTCAGGACGGACCGTTGAAGGATCGCGCCGGGCATGACCTGAATTACATGGCGATTTCCGGGGCGCTCTGGGCGATTGGTCCGGCCGGCACCCCGCCTCCGCCACCGCAGAACATCATCGCCGATCTGGCGGGGGGCGGCATGATGATGGTTGCCGGCGTGCTGGCCGCGCTGACCCATGCGCGCGCCAGCGGCGAGGGGCAGGTCGTGGATAGCTGCATGTCCGACGGCGCGGCCCTGATGATGGTGATGCAATACGGAATGAAAGCCGCAGGCCTTGGCCATTCCGGCGCGCGCGGCGCGGATATCCTGAATGGCGGTGCCGCCTGGTATCAGTGTTATGAGACCGGCGATGGCGGGTATGTCTCGATCGGGGCTATTGAACCGCAGTTCTTCGCGAAATTGCTTGAGACGGTGGGGCGGGCCGATGATCCGGTCTTTGCCGACCAGTACGGGCCAAACGGGCAGGCCGCGATGCAGGAGGCATTGCGCGCCCTGTTCCTTGAAAGAACACGGGATGAGTGGTGCGCCATTCTGGAACAGGTCGATGCCTGTTTCGCGCCGGTTCTGTCGATGGATGAGGCCCCGCTGCATCCCCATAACGCGGGTCGCGGCACGTTTGTGGATACGGATGGAATCGTGCAGCCCGGCCCCTGCCCTCGGTTTTCGCGCACGCCGTCGGATCCGCCCACGCATGGGGATGGCGGGCAGCTTGTGTTGGAGGATGTTCTGGCGGCCTGGGAAGGCTGAAACAGCCTGCCCCAAATTGCCCCCTTGTCAGTTGTGCCGCTTTTGCCAAGACTGAGGTCAGCGCTGTCCGATCAGAGGCAGCCTGGAAATGTCAGGGAGATATTGACCATGACCGCAATGACCAGCCGCCTTGCCTGGGCTGCGTCCTTCGCGTTGGCCGCCAGCTTTGGTGCCGCGCAGGCGCAGCAAACCGACATTACAGTGGGACTGCAACTTGAGCCGCCCCATCTGGACCCGACCAGCGCCGCTGCCGGTGCTATCGACAGCGTGCTCTATTCCAACGTCTTTGAGGGCCTGACGCGGTTCATGAGCGATGGCTCGGTTGCGCCCGGTCTGGCCGCCAACTGGGAAATCTCGGAGGACGGCACCGTTTATACATTCACCCTGCGTGACGGGGTGACCTTTCACGATGGCACCACGATGGACGCCGAAGACGTCAAGTTCAGCCTGGATCGGGCGCGCGCCGAAGACAGTGTGAATGCCCAAAAGGCCCTGTTCGAGGGGATCACCGATGTGACGGTGGTTGATCCGCAAACCGTCCAGGTGACGCTGGCCGAGCCGAACGGGAGTTTCCTGTTCAACATGGCCTGGGGCGACGCAGTGATCGTGGCACCTGAAAGCATCGAGAACATCAAGCAAACGCCCATCGGGACCGGCGCGTTCCGCTTTGTGGAATGGGTACAGGGTGACCGGATCGTCCTGGAAAAGAACGCCGATTACTGGGGGACGCCCGCTTTGCTGGACAAGGCGACGTTCAAGTTCATCTCGGATCCGACGGCGGCTTTTGCGGCGATGATGGCCGAGGATATCGACGCTTTCTCGGGGTTTCCGGCACCGGAAAACCTGCCTCAGTTCGAAGCCGATCCGCGCTTTCAGGTGCTTGTCGGTTCAACCGAGGGTGAAACGATCCTGTCGATCAACAACAAGCAAGCGCCCTTTGACGATGTACGGGTCAGAGAGGCGGTCGCCCATGCGATCGACCGCCAGGCGATTATCGACGGGGCGATGTTCGGCTATGGCACGCCCATCGGGACGCATTTTGCGCCCCATAACCCGGCCTATGTCGATCTGACCGCGATGTCGGCCTTTGATCCGGCCAAGTCCAAGGCGCTTCTGGCCGAAGCCGGGTTTCCGGATGGGTTCGAGACCACGCTGCATCTTCCGCCGCCCTCCTATGCACGGCGCGGGGGCGAGATCATTGCCGCTCAGCTGGCCGAGGTGGGCATTACCGCCGAGATCATCAACGTCGAGTGGGCGCAGTGGCTGGAGACCGTGTTCCGCGGCAAGAATTTCGGTCTGACCATCGTCAGCCATACCGAGCCAATGGATATCGGGATTTATGCGCGGCCGGACTATTACTTTCAGTATGACAACCCCGCTTTCCAAGAGCTGATGGCGACGCTGAACACCACCAACGATCCCGAGGCGCGCACCGCGCTGATGCAGGATGCGCAGCGGATGATCGCGGCGGATTATGTGAACGGGTATCTGTTCCAGCTGGCAGCGCTGGGCGTGGCCAAGGCAGATCTGGAGGGGCTGTGGGTCAACGCCCCCACACAGGCCACCGATCTGACGGCTGTGAACTGGGCCAACTGAACCAAGACAGGGCGCGACCTTGCGGTTGCGCCCTGTTTCTTTTCCGACCTCCCCAAGAACTCGGAACTGACGGGTGTCTCAGCTGGCTGAAGCCCAGAGGCCGTCTTCCTTGATCTTGCCATAGGCCTCATCCAGCGAGGTGCGGGCGCGGCTGATCAGGATGTCGATTTCATCCGGTGTGATCACCAATGGCGGCGAGATGATCATGCGATCCCCCACATGGCGCATCACCAGATTATTGGCAAAGCAGCGTTCGCGCGTGATATAGCCGACGGTTCCCGGCTCGGACGCGAATTTCGCGCGGGTTTCCTTGTTGGGCGTCAACGCGATCGAGCCCATCATGCCGACGATCTTTGCCTCGCCCACCATGGGGTGATCCAGCAGGCTTTCCCATTTTTCCTTGAGATACGGAGCGGCCACGTTCCTGACATGGCCAATCACGTCTTCCTCTTCGAGGATGCGGAGGTTTTCCAGCGCAACGGCAGAGGCGACGGGATGACCCGAATAGGTATAGCCGTGGTTGAATTCACCCTGCGCGATGACACCTGCCACCTCGTCCGAGACAATCGAGCCACCGATGGGCTGATAGCCCGAGCTGAGGCCCTTGGCGATTGTCATGATGTCCGGGCGGATGTTGAGGGTCTGTGAGCCGAACCAGTTGCCGGTACGCCCAAAGCCGCAGATGACTTCGTCGGCGATCAGAAGGATTTCATATTTGTCGCAGATGCGCTGGATTTCTGGCCAGTAGGTTTCCGGCGGGACGATCACACCGCCTGCCCCCTGCACGGGTTCGGCGATGAAGGCCGCGATGCGGTCTTCGCCCAGCTCAAGAATGGCCGCTTCGAGTTCCTGCGCGCGCGCCAGACCGAAGGCTTCGGGTGTGTGATCGCCGCCCTCGGCCCACCAGTTGGGCTGATTGATGTGATGAACGTCGGGAATCGGCATACCGCCCTGTGCGTGCATCGCGCTCATGCCGCCAAGCGAGCCCGAGCCGACGGATGAACCGTGATAGGCGTTCTTGCGGCTGATGATGATGGATTTCGTCGGCTTGCCCTTCATTGCCCAATAGGTGCGAACCAGACGGATATTGGTGTCATTGGCCTCGGAACCCGAGCTTGCGAAGAACACGTGGTTCAGATCGCCCGGGGCCAGCTCGGCCAGCTTTTGCGCCAGCGCAATGGCCGGTACATGCGTGGTCTGAAAGAACGTATTGTAATATGGCAGCTCGCGCATCTGGCGGGCGGCGACATCGGCCAGTTCGGATCGGCCATAGCCGATGTTCACGCACCAGAGGCCGGCCATCGCGTCGATGATGCGGTTGCCGTCACTGTCGTTCAGCCAGACGCCATTCGCGCGGGTGATGACACGCGGGCCTTTGGCTGCCAGTTCGCCGTTGGCGGTGAACGGATGCATGTGATGCGCCGAATCCAGAGCCTGAAGTTCTGCCGTGGGCATGTGATTTGTGATCTGGGTCATTGCGCGCTCCTGTCATGTCTGGGTGGGACCAAGATATGATCAAATTCCCTGGAGTCAATCGAATCGGCTGGCTCAGGTCGTCTCCCTCAGCACCTGAGACATTTGCCCGGTGCCCTGTGCCACGTCTTCGATCATGGCGCGCGCAGCCGCATCCGGATCGCCTAATTTCAAGGCAGACAAAAGCTCCTTGTGGCGATCGGGGAGGTTTTCGGTTCCGAACCGTCCGCAGACGACGCGCAGCGAAGGTCCGAACCGAAGCCAGAGTCCTTCGGCCACTCCGTGTAGAATGGGGGCGTCCGCTTCTTCGTAAAGTCGCATGTGGAACTGATAGTTTGCGGCAAGATATTTGCGCACGTCGCCATTGCGGATGGCCGCATCAAGGGCGGCATCAATCTTGGACAGATTCGCTATGGCGGTGGCTTCGATCCGCTGGGCGGCACGGCTAGCCAATTGTGACTCAATGCTTTTTCTCAGAAAATCGATTTCCTCCAGCTCGGCCAGGGAAAGGGTCGGCACGCTGACGCGACGGTTGCCCTGAAAGCGCAGCGCACCTTCGGAGATCAGCCGGCGGATCGCTTCGCGCACCGGGGTCATTCCTGCCCCCAGTGCAAGCACCAGACCCTGGATGGTCACCGGCTCACCGGGTGTGAGTTCGCCGAACAGGATTTGCTCGCGCAACTGAAGATACACTGTCTCATGTGCGGGCTGTTTGCCGGGTGGCCAAGTGCTGTCTTTTTGAGCTTTGCCGATCATATTCACGAGAGCGCCTTTCGACTTGAACTTCGTCACCTTGCACAGGTTACCTGCGCATGAAATCATAATCGATGTTGCCCAGAGAGGCAAAACTTGATCAAATTATCGAAACCGGGGCAAAGGCTCGGGTTCACTTGTGGGAGTAAATGATGAAAACCAAACTGCTGTCACTGACCGCTGTTTTCGCCATGACCACGGCAGCGGTGTCTGCCGAAGAGGTCCGGGTATACAATTGGTCGGACTATATCGACGAAGAGCTTCTGACCAAGTTCGAAGAAGAAACCGGGCTGAAGCTGGTTTACGATGTCTTCGACTCGAACGAAGTTCTGGAAACCAAGATGCTGGCCGGTGGGTCGGGCTATGACGTTGTTGTGCCATCAGGCACGTTCCTGCAACGCCAGATCACTGCAGGTGCCTTCCAGAAGCTGGACATGTCGCAACTGCCAAACATGGAAAACATGTGGGACGTGGTCGAAGCACGCACGGATCAATATGACCCCGGCAACCTGTATTCGATCAACTATATGTGGGGCACCACCGGAATCGGTGTGAACGTCGGCAAGGTCCAGGAAGTTCTGGGCGAAGATGCGCCCATGGGCTCGCTTGCGCTGATCTTTGATCCTGCGAACATGGAAAAGCTGGCATCCTGCGGCGTGCATTTCCTGGATGCACCGACCGAGATGATCCCGGCCGCGTTGAAATACATCGGTCAGGACCCTGACAGCCATGATCCGGACGTGATCGCAATGGCGGAACCGGTTCTGATGGCTGTGCGTCCCTATGTGCAGAAGTTCCACAGCTCGGAATACATCAACGCGCTGGCCAATGGCGAAATCTGCGTGGCATTCGGTTGGTCCGGTGACATTCTTCAGGCCCGCGACCGTGCCGCCGAAGCAGATAACGGCGTCGAGATTGCCTATAATGCACCAAGCGAAGGCGCGCTGATGTGGTTCGACCAGATGGCGATTCCCGTGGACGCACCCAACCCGACAGGCGCGCATGTGTTCCTGAACTTCATCATGGATGCTCAGAACATGGCACAGGCGTCGAACTATGTGTATTACGCCAATGGCAACGCGGCTTCGAAAGAGTTTCTGGTCGAGGACGTGATCGGCGATCCGGCGATTTACCCGGATGAGGCAACTCTGGAAAACCTCTACACCACGACACCCTATCCGGCGAACGTTCAGCGCACGGTGACCCGTCTGTGGACCAAAATCAAATCTGGCACCTGATAGGAGCCTGTCGGACGTCCGGGGCCCTGAGCTCCGGGCGTCTTGAATTTCGGGGGACACAACATGGCAGACGCAGCACGGTCAAAACCTAACACGCCTGCGGCGAGGTTTGAGCCATGGAACGATCCGACGGCCAAGCCGTTGATCCAGTTCAAGAACGTGACAAAGCGGTTTGGCGATTTCGTCGCCATTGACGATCTGTCCATCGACATTTTCGAAAGGGAATTCTTTGCGCTTCTGGGCCCGTCGGGCTGTGGCAAGACCACATTGATGCGCATGCTGGCAGGGTTCGAGGCCCCGACCGAGGGAACCATCCTGTTGGCGGACAAGGATATCTCGCCCATCCCGCCCAACAAACGGGCGGTGAACATGATGTTCCAGTCCTATGCCCTGTTTCCGCATCTCAATATCTACGAAAACATCGCCTTTGGACTGCGACGCGAAGGCATGCCCAAAGTCGATCTGGAAGCGCGCGTCGAGGAAATGCTGCGACTGACCCGGCTGGAACGGTTTGCCAAGCGCAAGCCGCATCAGATCTCGGGCGGGCAACGCCAAAGGGTGGCGCTGGCGCGGTCTCTGGCCAAGGCGCCCAAACTCTTGTTGCTGGACGAACCCCTGGGCGCACTGGACAAGAAGCTGCGCCAAGACACGCAGTTCGAACTGATGGATATCCAGGAGAAGACCGGCACCACCTTTGTGATCGTCACCCATGATCAGGAAGAGGCGATGACGGTTGCCTCGCGCGTGGCGGTGATGGACGAGGGCAAGCTCATTCAGGTGGCCACACCCGATGTGATCTATGAAAATCCCTCATCCACCTATGTCGCGGATTTCATCGGTGACGTGAACCTGATCGAGGGTAAAGCCAGCCCGATTGATGGCGGCATTGACATCAACTGGGCCGAGGGCCAGCCGAAGCTGCATTGCAAGACAGACAAACATTTTGACAGCGGGCAGACCTGCTATCTGGCGATCCGGCCCGAAAAGGTCGCCATCCACGCCGAAGAGCCTGAAGCGGACAACAAGCTGCAGGGCAAGGTGCTGGACATCGCCTATCTTGGCAACATCTCGACCTATCATGTCGAGCTGGCCACCGGGCATGTCATCAAGGCGCAGACTGCCAACAACCGCCGCATCGCCCGCCGGTCCTTCACCTGGGAGGACAATGTCTGGCTGAGCTGGACCGAGACGGCCGGGGTGGCCTTGGCAAGCTGATGGGTCGTCGTCTACTTATACTGGTCCCGTATCTTTGGCTCTTGGCGCTGTTCCTGGTGCCATTCCTGATCGTTCTGAAGATCTCGCTGAGCGATCCTGCGGTGTCGATCCCGCCCTATACGCCGACTCTGGATTGGCGAGAGGGCTGGTCCGGGTTCACCAGCTTCCTCAGCCAGCTTGATTTTGATAATTTCGTTTTCCTGACCGAGGATGACCTCTATTGGAAAGCCTATCTGTCAAGTCTGCAGATCGCTGCCGTGTCCACCATTCTGACGCTGCTGGTTGGCTTTCCGATCGCCTATGGCATGGCCCGCGCCGCCCCGGAATGGCGCCCCACTTTGCTGATGCTGGTGATCCTGCCGTTCTGGACCAGTTTTCTGATCCGGGTTTATTCCTGGATCGGCATTCTGGCCAATGAGGGATATCTGAACCAGGTTCTGCTGAACCTTGGGCTGATTTCCGACCCCCTGATGATCCTGAACACGCAGACAGCCGTCTATATCGGTATCGTGTACACCTATCTGCCGTTCATGGTTCTGCCGATTTATTCCTCGCTGGAGAAGATGGACGATTCCCTTCTGGAAGCGGCCGAAGATCTGGGGTGTTCGCGCACAACTGCGTTTTGGCTGATCACCATTCCGCTGGCCAAAACCGGCATCATCGCGGGATGTTTTCTGGTGTTCATCCCGACCCTTGGCGAATTCGTGATCCCGTCGCTTTTGGGCGGGTCCGAAACGCTGATGATCGGCAAGGTGCTTTGGGAAGAGTTCTTCAACAACCGCGACTGGCCGGTGGCGAGTGCGGTTGCGGTTATCCTTCTGATGATCCTGATCATTCCGATCATCCTGTTTCAGCGCAATGAACAAAAGCAGCGGGAGGCAGAGGGGCAATGAGACGCTTTTCCTGGTTCAACGCGACCTCGCTGACATTCGGCTTTGCCTTCCTGTACCTGCCCATGATCATCCTGGTGATCTATAGCTTCAACGAAAGCCGACTGGTCACAGTCTGGGCGGGGTTTTCCACCAAATGGTATGGAGAGCTGCTGAGCAATGAGCTGTTTCTGGATGCAGCCTGGGTCACCCTCAAGGTCGCCGTCGTCTCGTCCAGCATCGCCACGGTGCTGGGCACAATGGCGGCCTATGTTCTGGTCCGCTCGGGGCGGTTTTCGGGGCGGACTCTTTTCTCGGGCATGATCTATGCGCCGCTGGTGATGCCCGAAGTCATCACGGGTCTGTCGCTTTTGCTGTTGTTCATCGGCATCGGTATGGATCGCGGCGTGTTCACCATCGTGCTGGCGCATACAACCTTTTCGATGTGCTTTGTCAGCGTCGTCGTATCCTCGCGGCTGGTGACATTCGATCGGTCACTGGAAGAAGCTGCGTTGGATCTGGGCTGCACGCCCTGGCAGGCGTTTCGACTGGTGACGCTGCCGATCATTGCGCCTGCCGTGATCTCGGGGTGGCTTCTGGCCTTTACCCTGTCGCTGGATGACCTGGTGATCGCCTCCTTCACCGCCGGCCCTTCGGCAACGACATTGCCGATGCGCATCTGGTCCAGCGTCAGACTGGGCGTCAGCCCCGAGATCAACGCGCTTTCGACCTTGCTGATCGCGGTGGTGACGCTTGGGGTGATCTCGGCCTCTCTGGTGTCAAAACGCAATCTCATGCGCCAGCAACAGGATGAGCAAACCGCGGCGAGAACGGCATGAGACGGATCTTTCCAGATTATGCCTATGGCCCCGGGCCGCGCACTGGCTGTTTCTGGGACGACTCGGCGCGCGCCTTTGACTGGAGCGCATTGGGCGGGGAAACCACGGCGGATCTCTGCATCATCGGAGCAGGCTTTACCGGAACCAATGCCGCGATCACGGCCGCGCAGCATGGTGCCAATGTGGTTGTTCTGGAAGCGCAAACTCCGGGCTGGGGCGCGTCCGGGCGCAACGGCGGATTTTGCTGCCTGGGCGGCGGCATCCATGAGAAAGCCAAGCTAAAGGAGCGCTTTGGCGTTGAGGGCAAGGCCGAGTTTCATGCCGCAGAAGTGGCGGCGGTGGCGCATGTTGCCGCTCTGCTGAAGACCCATGGTATCGACGCCGACGTGCATTCGGATGGCGAGACATTGCTGGCGCATAAACCTTCGCGCATGGCGGAACTGGAAGCGCATGCGCTCTCTTACGAACAGGCCTATGGCGGCAAAGCCGAGATCCTGTCCGCGTCCGAGCTTTCTGCCAATGGCATGTCCGGCCCGTTTCACGGAGCGGTGTCGATCCGCACCGGATTTGCGCTGAACCCCAGAAAATACCTGGACGGTCTTTTGAGCGTGGCGCTGGAGCTTGGGGTGCGGATCTTTGGGCAATCGCCCGCGACCGGCATGCAGCGCGAGGGTGGCAAATGGCGGGTGCGCACGCCACAGGGGGTGGTGATCGCCGACAAGGTGGTGATCGCCACAAACGGCTATTCCAGCGAAGACCTGCCCGACTGGATGGCCGCGCGCTATATGCCGACCCAATCAACGGTGATCGTGACGCGACCGCTGACTGGCGACGAGATTCAGGCGCAGGGCTGGACCAGCCAGCAGATGAGCTATGATACGCGCCACCTGCTGCATTACTTTCGCCTGATGCCGAACAACCGGTTTCTGATCGGGATGCGCGGAGGTCTGATTTCAAGTCCGGGCAGCGAGGCCCGTGCCCGCGCCCATGTCCGAGCCAGCTTTGCCGAGATGTTTCCGGCCTGGGCCAATGTCGAGGTGACGCATCAATGGTCTGGCATGGTCTGCCTGTCGGCCAAGTTCCTGCCCTTTGGGGGCGCGGTCCCCGGTCAGCCCGGCCTGTTTGCTGGGTTTGCCTATCACGGGAATGGCGTGGCTATGGGCAGCTATGTGGGTCACCTGCTGGGGCAGGTGGTTTCGGGCGCGCCTGAGGACAGGATCCCTGTGGCAATCCGCGCGGAACCCACACGCTTTCCACTGGGGCGGGCGCGTCGCGCGCTGATGCCGCCGGCCTATGCGGCGTTCTGGTTGCAGGATCTGTGACCGGGCGATCATATCAGGCGGGGTCGCGCAGCGCGGTCACCTGATCGGCGCGCACATAGGCCCCGCTTTCAAGTTTGAGCACCGTGTCGCCACCGATGATCTGCGCCTCGACCACGCGGGAATACACCTCGGCCGGTTCGGCAAGGATCACCTGATCGTCACGGATGCTTTCTACAGCAAAGGAATAGCTGCCAGAGCCCAATGGGCGGCCCGATTGATCCAGACCGTCCCAGTCGAAACTGGCGCTTGATACAGGCAGGTCGCGGCGGGCGACCTCACGGCCCGTGTCACCATAGATGACCAGTTGCACGCGATCGGCCATCACGGCCGGGTTCGGGGATATGGTGATCGGCTCCCCCTCAAAGCGTGCAGAAGAGACCGCACGCGCCTCCATCCCGACCCAGTTTGCCATCGTGGTCATCGCGCTTGCGCCAAGCGCGGTAGCCAATGCGCCCAGTTGATCATTGGTAAACACCTGTTGTTCGACCATAGAGAACTGCGCAAGCTGTGCTGCATAATCCGATGAGCTGACCGGATCGAGAGGATCCTGATACCGGGCCTGAGCGGTGAGCATTTGCAGAAAAGCGTCGAAATCAGAGGACAGCGTGGCGGGGTTGGCCGGGTTCTGTGCGGGGCTGGATTGGGTCAGGTTGTTTGCAGCTGATAGCGTGGGGATTGTGGTCATGGTGCCCTCCTAAAGCCGGATATCAAGGCCGGTTTGAACAGGTTGTGCAGATTGGACGGGGGCAGCAGGAAGGTCATCCCCATGCTCAATCCGCAATCTGGCTTCCTGCTGATCTTGGCCTCGTGTGTCAGCGCGTTCCTCAGAGGTCTGGAACTGAAAATCGATACTGTCATAGCCCAGCTCACGGTATTCCTGACCCAGTTCGGCAGCGTGCCGCCTCAGGAGATCCAGAGTTTCCACGCGCTCTGCCATCAGGGTCATGGTCAATACGCCTTCGGCCGCCACAAGGGACAGCCGCACCTTTCCCAGTTCCTCGGGATTGAGGGTGATTTCAACCGCGCTTTGACCGGGTTGAGGGGCAAACTGTACAATCTGAACAATCACCGCGCGCGCCAGCCCGGGGGCGGCTGCCGTCCCTGTGTTGGTCGGCGCGACCGCATCGGAACCGCGTGGACTCAGAGTGAAATCAACGTCAGTTCCAGGGCCATTTGCGATGTGTTCCGTCTGATCCATCCGCATGGGCATTGCGACAGGGGTGATGAGCGGGTTTGGACTGGCTGCCATTTGAAATGCCGATGGGGTCGGTGTTCCCGGTGCCACATGCTCGGCTTGAGGCCAGGTGCGGCTGCGGGAATCTGAAAATGTCAGCGGTTCAATCGGCAGGATCTCACCAGGGATATCGGCACTGAAGCGGTCGTTTTGCACGATCGGTCCAAGCTGAGAGGATGCAGGGTTTGGTTTCTCAGCCATGTGAGCAAGACGCGAGCCCAAGGGGAGGTCGTCGGTCTGGGTCACCGGCACATAGGCCGCAGATCCATCGCCTTGCCGGGACGCATCAGACCGGGCCTGCACGGGAGACCCAGGAAAAAGCATCATATCTGCGTCTGCAACGCCCACGGGCCCGCGATCATCGCTGTTGCCTTGCGTTGTCCTGGACAGATCATCAAAGGAGGCCACAGGTGTCTGGGTCAGCAGGAAAACACCGGCTCCAGAGGGTGACGCCACCGGCCTGTGTTCGATCGA
>NZ_JBASXK010000166.1:0-7477 GCF_049276915.1 Aestuariivita sp.
GCCCGGAGGGGCGCCATCCTTGGAAATGACCATGGGCATGAATGTATCTGCCAGCTGTGTCATGCGCCCGGGATCGCCCGGGATGCCAAGGTTCAATTCAATCGGACCGCCGGCAACATTGACGACAACGCTGCCCGTAGTCACATCAAACGCGCCGCCTGAAACTGTCGTGACGGAACCGAGAGTGCCGCCACTCGTGCGGCTGTCATCAAAGTTGAGCCTGTATTCCCCGATCACGGCGCCCGCCGCGGCCGAATCCCGCAGCACCATCGTCCATTCATTCGATGCGCCGGTGGCGGGGACGGTGGGGGTGAATGAGATATCGATGCTCTCGGATGCGCCCAGGTTGTCAAAATACTCGATCGACAAGCTTTGGGCCGTGCCTGCTGAACCGGCAGCTGTTTCATCGGCAGGCAGGTTCACACCCAAAAGCATCTCGGTCGTCGGCGATCCGATCAACTGGTTTTCATTGATCTGTACAGGAACCAGACCATCTGCGGTGTCACGCGGAACGACAGGCATGGAACCATCCGGGTTTGCAGGCCAGGCCATCAGGATCATGCCAGATGGTGTCTTCAGGTAGCCATCGGAGTCAGCGCGAAACGACCCCGTGGATGTAAGCCGCATCTGCGGATCGCCATTGGTTGCCTGAACCTGCGTTTCAGAGGTGACCGGCAGGAACCCGGCACCGCGTACGGCCAGATCGGTGGGGTTGGATGTCGACACAAGTGAACCACTGTCGTCGATCATGCGTTGGGTGGTCGCCCGCACGCCACCGGCCGAGTAACTGCCAGAACCCGCGCTGATCACCATGGACTGAAAATCCGTCTGGATGCGTTTGTAACCAATGGTGGACGAATTCGCGATGTTGTCCGAAATCGTCGCCAGGCGGGAAGCATTGGTTGCCAGGCCGGCAACGCTCGCGTTCAGCGAGGAAGAAATTGTCATTTACGCGCCTTTCTGCTGCATCAAATACTGTTCGATGCAATCCTTAGCGCACGCAGACTTAACGCCACGCTAACGGCTAAAATGCAGGCTACTTCCGGCCTAATGTCTCAGAAGGATCACTTCGATCCTGTTGTTGCGCAAAGCCATCGGGTTTTCCGTCAGCGGGCTTCGGTCGGCATGGCCGGTCACGCGGCGGATACGGTCAGGCAGCATTCCGGCCCGGTTCAACAAGCTGCGCATCTGCTGTGCCCGATCCACCGACAGGGGCCAGACCGGATTATCTGCCTGCACGATGGGATTGGCGCGCACATGGCCTGCCAGCGCAACCTTGTTGGTCACCAGATCCGAGGCGCGCTGAATCATTCCGGCCAGTTCCTGCAAAAGAGGTGTCGGCCGTGCCGTGTCTTCGACAAACAGCGTCGCGCCCTCCAGATCGAACAGCTCGATGACCAGCCCTTCATCGGTCACCCGCGTCACGATATGGCGAAACAAATCGTCCGAGACCATGCTTTCGCCGCTCAGGCCGAACAGGGCATCCTTGACCTGTTCCAACGCATCCGCATCCGAGCTGTCCGCGGCTGTGTCGCGAGGATCCGCCGCCCCTCTTGCCTGCTGGGCATCGGCGGGCCGGAGACTGGTCGCACCAGTTCCGTTTTGCGCCAGAACATCCTCTGCGAAGACGGTATCGCCTGAAAACATGCCATCGCCGCCACCGGATTGACGCGACACCGGAATCGTCGGCGCAAAGTAATCCGCAAGCCCGCGGCGTTGATTTTCAGTCGTCGCATTCAAAAGCCACATCATCATGAAAAACGCCATCATCGCAGTTACGAAATCGGCATAAGCGACTTTCCAGGCACCGCCGTGGTGCCCATCCCCTGCAACAACCTTTTTCCGTTTGATGATAATGGGCGCGACATTTGGCTGCCCGCTCATCTCCACCACCTTTATTCACCCAAGGCGTGGATAGCCTGCTGCGGGTAAAGACGAGCTTAACAGTTCAAACTCTCTCTATTTGTCATCTCCTTGCCGATGGGAGCGCGTGGCCCCCTGACAAGGGCAGAGCCCGGACTAGATTGCGCAGCATGACGGATATCACACAAAAAGGCCGCCCGGTCACAGTGCCTGCCAGTCGCGCGCGCCGGCTTGCAGGGCTGGGAGGCATGGCGTCGGGGATTGCGGGGAACATGGCCGCAAACGGTCTGCGACAGCTGGCATCGGGCCAACGGCCGGAGTTTCGCGATCTTCTTCTGACGCCGCGCAATGCGACCCGGATCGCAGATCAACTCGCCCGTATGCGCGGTGCCGCGATGAAGGTGGGCCAGCTTATCTCGATGGACACGGGCGAGTTCCTGCCGCCCGAGCTTGCGCAGATCCTCGGGCGGTTGCGGGCTGACGCCGACTACATGCCGCCAAGGCAGCTGAAACAGGTGCTGAGCGCGAACTGGGGCGACGGGTGGCTCAGAAAGTTCTCGAAATTCGATGTTCGCCCGATTGCCGCGGCATCCATCGGGCAGGTCCATCGCGCGCGCACCGGTGACGGGCGGGATCTTGCGATAAAGGTGCAATACCCGGGTGTGGCGCGCAGCATCGACAGTGATGTTCAGAACGTCGCCGCTCTGATCCGCATGTCGGGCCTGCTGCCCAAGGGGCTTGAGATCGACCCCTTGCTGGAAGAAGCCAAAGCCCAATTGCGCGATGAAGCGGATTATCTGCGTGAACGTGATCAGATCGTGCAGTTCCAGACCCTGATGCAAGGGGCCGAGGGCTTTGTCCTGCCAACCCCCCATGACGACCTGACCACCGACAGCATCCTTGCAATGAGCTTTCTGCCCGGCCATCCGATCGAGACATTGGAAACCGCCTCGCAAGATCTGCGCGATAGCGTCATCAGTCGCCTCATGGAGCTGATGTTTCGCGAAGTTTTCGAGTTCGGTTTCATTCAGTCAGATCCCAACTTTGCCAATTATCGCTATGATCCGAACAGCGATCTTGTCGTTCTGCTGGATTTCGGAGCAGCGCGCCCTGTGCCGCATCAAGTGGCATCAGATTACGCAGCCCTGTTTTGCGCCGCTATGGAGGGTGGCGACCTGAGCCAACCAGCGCTGGCTCTGGGATTTTTCGGGGCAGACACAAAAGAGCGGCATCAACAGATGGTTCTGAGCATGCTTGAAACGGTCTTTACGCCTCTTCGGGAAAGACGCCTGTTTGACTTTGGCGACACGTCACTGTCGAACCAACTGAATGCCGCCGGGATGGAAATGGCCAACGAACGTGACTTTATCCACGTTCCCCCAATCGAAACCCTGTTCCTGCAACGCAAATTCGCAGGCCTGTTCCTGCTGGCCTCCCGCCTGCGCGCGCGCGTGGATATCGCTGGCCAGATCGCACGTCATCTGTGAAGGCTCAAAGGCTGGAGCCTGGCGCATTCCCCCAACCGGGTGGCAGGATCATCGAAATCCGCCGAGGTCTCTGGATGCAACACGCCCAGCAGAACCCGCACCAGATCCCCCGCGCTTTTGTGCCAGCTGTACATCTCTGCACGCGTCCGACCCAGTTCCACACGCCTGCCGCGTTCCGTCCAGCTCATGGCTGAAAACCGCGCCAGTGCGCCGGTGATCGAGGATGGATCGCGCGGATCAAACCATAGGGGAGCCTCGCCCAGAACCTCGGGCAAAGCGGCGGTGCTGGCACTGAGAACCGGGACACCCAGTTGCATCGCCTCAAGCGGGGGAATGCCAAAGCCCTCATAAAGCGACGGAAAGACAAAGCCTGACGCACCCTCATAAAGGCCGCGCAGATCCGCGTCGGGCACCCGGCCCAGAACATGCACGCGCGCTGCGACATCGGGCTCAAGATGGGTCAAGCCGGGAACGCCGCCTCCGACCAGCGCCAGATCGGGCAGGTTTGGCGGGGCTGCGCCATGTGCCTTGATCAACGCACCAAGATTCTTGTTCGGGCTTTGCGTGCCTAGGGCCATCAGATATCCACCGGGGACCAGGCCATATCGCGCAGGTGTGCCGGGATCGACAGGCGCGCGCAGGATGTGATCAGCCGCGTTATGCACGATCTGAAATCGGTCTGGCGAAACGCCCAGAAATGCCCCCAGCCGGTTTGCCGAGTATCGGCTGACCGAAATCAACGCGGCGGCACGCCGTGCCAGGCGCGGGCGCAGGGCTTTGTGAACTGTCCGGTAGGTTGTCGAAAACGCATCCGGTATCTGGTAGATATGCGCGTCATGTATCGTCAGAACATGGGCCCGGTGACATAGCGGGCCGCTGTTTCCAAGACCAAGCAAAACCCCCCGACGGCTTGCGCGATAGAGGGTGGTTTGCTCCCAAAGATGCCCGCGACCACCCGGGATGATCCGCAGGCCGAGTATCCGCCAATCCGGCCTATTCAGGGTGATCTCATGAGGCACCAGAACCTCTACAGGGCCCAGAACGGCGCGCAATCCCGCCGAGTCCGCCAGCAGGTCATCAAGGGCATTGGTCAATTCACGCGCATATCTCTGCACCCCGGAAACCGGTTGCGTCAGGAACCGTCCATTGATGAACAGCCTCATGCCGCGGCCCGTCTGCCCATCGGCACGCCGTATAACGCGGTGGTGCGCGCGCCCAGAGTGCCAAGCGACCAAGCGCTGACATCCGTGCTCAAGGCCGCCTGCTTCAGCGCATGCAGACGCAGATCATCGCGCAGCAGGGCCATCATCTGCCCTGCGGCACCGGCCAGATCGTCCGGGGCGACAATGCAGCAATTGCGCCCATCCTCAAGCAATTCGCCAAGACCTGGCAGCGCCGTCGCCACCATGGGGCATCCTGCGGCCATCGACTGAACGGCCACCCGCGGCAAGCCTTCCCGTTCAGAGGTCAGAACGCTGACATCCGCCAGCGCAAACATGGCCTCGGGATCGGACCGGTGCCCGCACATCACCACCTGATGTCCAAGGCCCAGATTGCGGATCTCCGCCCTTATGCGCGCCTCTTCAGGTCCGCTTCCGGCCAGAAACAGCCGGATATCACAAGCCTCACGGGCCACGTCGGAAAACGCCCTCAGAAACGCTACATGACGTTTGCGCGGCTCAAGGGCCGCCATCATCACCGCCACCTTTGGCACCGGTTGACCGGCCCCCAGCCGCAACAACGCGCGCCAGTCCGCCGGTACGCAAGCGTCCCGGAACCGCGTCAGGTCCATGCCCGAACGCACGCAATGGATCTGATCTTCGCGCGCGACTCCGGCCGCGACATATGCATCACCAACCGCCTTGCTCACGCTCATAAACAGATCTGTCCGACGCCCCGCCGCCCGTTCGGCAGCAATGTAGATCGCGCGTTGCGCGGCGCTGACACCCTCGAACGGCACGATGTGGATGCCATGCACGACCACCGCCTGTGGAACGGCCAGCGCCGCCAGACGGCCCAGAACTCCGGCCTTGCTTTGATGGGTGTGGATCACATCCGGCTGCAGCTTTCGATAAAGCGCGCGCAAAAGCACGATCGCCCGGATATCCGCGATGGGGTGCGGGGGATGTACCATCTGGGGCAGGCAGATCCGGGTCACCCCGGCTGGCAGATTCCGATCCCACCAGGGATCAAAGCCATCACCGTGAACAAGCGTCACGCGGTGACCGGCGGCCACCTGCCAGCGGCATGTCTCGACCGTGTTTTCCTCTGACCCAGCCCGCAGCAGCCGCGTCAGCAGATGCACAATATGCATGCCGCCCCTCGTTCTCAGATCCTTGTTAAGTGCGCGTTAACCATAGGCTGCGATCCTTACCAAAAGGCTAACAGCAGGCGCGAGAGCACGAGATTTTCGACGTGTTTCAAATGGGTTAACAAGAGATTAAAATGACGCGGATCATCTATGTGCACGTGCCCAAATGCGGCGGCTCCAGTTTTGGAGCGGCTCTGCGTCTGCGCTTTGTACTGTCCCAGGCCAGTGTTGATCTGAATCAGGGGGATCCGAGGCTGACCGGAACGGCCCAGATCATCGATGATTACGCAAACCGACAAAAGCAGCTTGCCGATCTGGTGCACCGCGGTGTGCGTATGATCTCGGGCCATGTGCAATACAGCCGCGCGCTGCATGGGGGGGTTGCCCGAGAGTATGCCTTTGTGACGCTTCTGCGCGATCCGGTGGAGCGCTTTGTGTCGCATTACAACTATCTGCAACGCAGGCACCCGGACCCGACGCGCCCGGATGGGCTGGAGGGATTTCTGGCCACAGCGGATGCCGCACGTCTTGCCGCGCAATACCAGTTCTACTTTGCGCCCAATGCCCCAACCGAAACCGCCGTCAGCACGGCGATCTCGAACCTCAGCCGGTTCACTGTCGTCGGCAACCTCGCGCGCCCGGATGTCTTTGCGGGCGATCTGCGCAAACTGATCGGCACGCCCCTGCCCCGCTGGCGACGCAACATCGCACCACATCCGACGCAGGTACCTGCCAACTTGCGTGCGCAGATCGAAACCCTCTGCGCGGGAGATATCGCGATTTTCCGTGCGCTCCACGGGAACAGGCAGGCGGCGTGATCGGGTTGCTGTCCCCCCTGTCGTTGATGCTGCTGTGCTGGACCCTCACCGGTTTGATCGGAGGCTATACACTTGCGCATCTCGACCAGCTTGAACTGGTCCAGATCTTCCTGCGCCGCGAAGGGTTGGATCTGGGAGCCTTCAGCATCATGGGAATGGTCTGGATAGGGATCGGCATGCTGAGTTACATCGTCGGCGATCTTGCAGCACGGATCACCCTGCCGCCACCGCGCTGCGCCCGGATTGATCTCGACCTCAACCGCGCTGCCCAGCTTACCTTCGCGATCAACCTGTTCCTGCTGGGCGTCACCGCCATGTGGATCGCGACATCAGCCGCACAGAAGGGCGGGCTGATCCAACTTGCTGCCGCTGTCTATGTCGACAACCTGACCACCCGCGATCTTCTGCTTGAGAACAAGCTGTTCACCGGGATGCGCCTGTTCTATGCCGCGCTGCCTGCGACCGGCTGTCTGGCCGCCGCCATTCTGTGCGCACGCAGGCTCAGACGACAGTCGCGACGCCTGTGCCAGATCACCATCGCGCTGAACATCGCGGCTCTTTTCATCCTGCCCATCGTGATGAGCCAGCGCCTGCTGCTTCTGCAACTTGTGCTGGCCGCCTATCTGGCCGCCTGCCTGGCAAAGGGGCGCATCTTTGGTCTGCCCTGGCTGAGCGTCGGTGTTGTATTGTTCCTGACCCTATGGCTGGCACGCGAAGCGGTGACCAATCCGTTCCATGACGGATCAACCACAGGGCTGGCCTTTCAGAAGTTGGCTTTTTACGTGGTCAACGACCTCTGGAACAGCTTTGCTCCGATCAGCCAGCCGATCCCCCACACCTATGGCAAGCTGACCTTTGAGGGGGTGATGTTCCTGACCTTCACGGATTCGTACTTCCTCTCGACACTGGACCCCAAGATGGAGCTGCTGGATACGGTTCTGGGCGGTGGAGAGTTTCCGTTCTTCACCTCGGCTTTCGTGGATTTCGGCCCTGCCATC
>NZ_JBASXK010000167.1:0-29326 GCF_049276915.1 Aestuariivita sp.
CAAGGGATCTCGCTGACTGAGACGAGCGCATGGCTCCCAAGCCGCGTCCGTTCGCGGACCATGCGTTTGACACGCTGCACGTGCCAGAGCGTGGCCGCCCGGTCACGCATGTCTGCAGCGAGGCTCAGGTCGATGATCGAGGCGGGGCCGCTCGTGTTTCTCGGGGTGACCCTGGTTCTCTCGGTCGTCTTTGCGGGGTTACACCGGATCAAGGCGCGCAAGATCGGCCTACCCGGGTGGCGCGACCTCTGAGGGGCGGCAGATGCGTCTCGACATCCGGGCCAGCACTGAACCGCCCGAGCTGGCTTGCTCCGCTGCTTCCCGCCGCTGCCGCCCAATCGCGCATCCGGCACGTCGTCCGCCCGAACGCCGCCAATGGCCTGTCTTTGCACGGGGCAGGCTGGAAGAGCGGATGCCATGTGCGTATGGTGTGCATTACGGGTCTGTACTGTGATAGATCGGCCCGGAGGAGAATGTTGAATGCCCTTGTTCGCAGCCACCGAGGCAGCGCGGTTGTCTACTGCCCCTATGATGGATTGGACCGACCGTCATTGCCGGTATCTGCACCGTCTGCTTAGTCGTGAGACGTTGCTTTATACCGAAATGGTCACCGCACCGGCGCTTGTTCGGGGCGGGGCGCTGCATTTGCTGGAGTTCAGCCCGCAGGAACATCCCGTGGCGCTGCAATTGGGCGGCTCGGATCCTGTCGAACTGGCACAGGCGGCGCGGTTGGGGCAGGCGGCGGGCTATGATGAGATCAACCTGAATGTCGGCTGCCCCTCGGACCGGGTGCAGTCGGGCTGCTTTGGCGCGGTTCTGATGGAACAACCCGCGCTTGTGGCCCGATGCATCGCCGAGATGCGCGCCGCTGTTGACGTGGATGTCACGGTGAAGTGCCGGATCGGCGTCGATGACCAGGACCCCGAGTATATCCTGCCCGAATTCCTGGCCCAGATCGTTGCCGCCGGCTGTGAGAGGGTGACGATCCATGCGCGCAAAGCCTGGTTGCAGGGGCTCAGCCCGAAAGAGAACCGCGATATTCCGCCGCTGGATTATGCGCTGGTGCATCGAATGAAGGGGTATTTCCCCAATCTGCATATTTCGATCAATGGCGGCATCACCTCTCTTGACGAGGCGCAGGGCTTTCTGGATGGGGGCCTTGATGGCGTCATGATCGGGCGCGCGGCCTATCACCAGCCGGCCGATATCCTGTGTCGCGCGGACCGTGTGATCTTTGGCAAAGGCCAGGACAGCGACCCGGCCGAGGTTGTGATGCAGATGCTGCCCTATATCGAGGCGCATCTGAGCGCGGGCGGTCGGCTGCATCAGATCACACGCCATATGCTGGGTCTGTTTGCCGGACGTCCCGGAGCGCGTGGCTGGCGGCGGACCCTGTCCGAAGGTGCCACGCAAGCCGGGGCAGGGCCCGAACTTGTCGAAGCCGCACTGGCTCAACTGTTGCCTCTGGAGGATACCGCGCGCGCGGTATAGGACTGCCTCAAACAACCGAAAGGCAGTCGCATGCCCCAGATCATGCCGCAGACGGCTCTCTTGTTTCAGATGTTGGGTTTGCTGATGGCCATCGGGGCCATCGCCGGTGTTCTGGCGGGCCTGCTGGGTGTGGGCGGCGGCATCGTGCTTGTTGCCGCATTTTATTACGCGTTTCAGACGCTTGGCTATGATAGCCCGCAACTGATGCAGATCTGTCTGGCGACCTCGCTGGCGACGATAATCGTAACTTCCACCCGGTCCGTCCTCAGCCATGCCAAATCCGGCGTGGTGGATTGGGAGGTGCTGAAATCCTGGGCCCCCGGTATCACCATCGGTGCCTTGCTGGGGGTGCTGGCGGCCTCGCAGCTGCGTTCGCAAACCCTGCTTGGGATCTTTGCGGTGCTTGGAATCGCCATCGGTCTCTACATGGGTTTTGGCCGCAAGGACTGGCGGTTGGGCCAGAGCATGCCCACCGGTCTTGCGCGCGCGGTGTTTTCTCCGGTCATGGGATTTCTGTCCGTGCTGATGGGGATTGGCGGGGGCAGCTTTGGCGTGCCTCTGATGACGCTCTATGGCGCGCCCATACATCGAGCGGTTGCCACCGCGGCGGGGTTTGGCGTGCTGATCGCGCTGCCCTCGGTCATCGCGTTTCTGTTCGTCACGGTTGATCCGGCGATGCGTCCCCCCTTCACCTATGGGGCGGTGAATGCCATCGGCTTTCTGGTGGTCATTGCGATGACGCTGATCACGACCCCGTTCGGGGTGCGCCTGGCGCATGCGATGAACCCGGCTCCGTTACGCCGGATTTTCGCGGTGTTTCTGATCGCGGTCGCGCTCAACATGTTGCGCAAGGCGCTGGAATGGTAGAGGCGCTGGCCATGCGGTCCTGGGCACGGTTTGACTGGGACAATCGCACGGCACTCTGGGCCGAAGCCGCCTGTGCCGCAGGGCGCAAAGCACTTCAAGACCCGGGCCTTGCGCATTGGTATCAATGCGAAAACACCTGGTTTGCCGGGGTTGATGCGCTGCCCAATGACGCCACGGGCGCACTGGGTGACATCCCGCTTGAGGGTGCCGCCCTCGAGGCAATCCGTGCCGGGCTGGGCCCGATTCCGCCGTTGCATGCGGCGCAGCTCTCGGTGATCTTTCCAGGCTATCCGCGCCCGCGCGCGAACGAAAGCGAGGCCGCCTTCGGCTACCGGCTCAAGCGCGACAGCGCGCATGTGGACGGGCTGTTGGCAGAAGGGTCCCAAAGGCGGCGTCATCTGCGCGAACCCCACGCCTGGATTCTGGGCCTGCCGCTGAGTGACTCGCACCCGGATGCCGCACCGATGGTCGTCTGGGAGGGCAGCCACAAGGTGATGGCACAGGCCTTCCGAAACGCCTTCCTGGACCATCCGCCCGAGGTCTGGGGCGAGATCGACGTGACCGAGATCTACCAGACTGCCCGCCGGGAGGTGTTTGACAGCTGCCCGCGCGTGCGGGTCCACGCCAGACCGGGCGAGGCCTATGTGGTCCATCCGCTCGCGCTGCACGGCGTCGCCCCCTGGAGCGCGCCTGACGGTCCGGGCCGCATGATCGCCTATTTCCGCCCCGAATGCCCCGGTGGGATCGCCGATTGGCCGATCAGCTGACCATGCAAGCTGCGCCTTAAGCGCTTTGGAAATCCGCGCACACAGGTCTCTGAGCCTACTCGGAAACGGTCCAGCGGTACGCCCAGCGGGTCGGCCCGGGTCAAGGCACGGCACCCCCCCTGCATCGACTTCAACGGAGCGTGCCAGGCAAGGGAAAGACGCATGTGAAAGGGCCGTCTCATGGCGGCACTTCTTTGCTTTCCGGGTGAGGCTGAGCGGGCCCTATCCCGCCTGGCGCGCGGCACGCCCGCCGCGGCGTTTGGCCAGGCGCGGCGCGCGTTCGGGCAGTTCTTCAATGATCCGACTGCGCGCCTCGTGGCTCATTCTCGACCATTGGGTGATCTCGTCGATCGTGCGGAAACAGCCGGTGCAAATGCGTTCGGCCGGATGCACCACGCAGATCTGAATACAGGGAGACTGTATCTCGTCACGTTTCCAGATCTCATCGCTCATGCTGTGCTGTCCCGCTGATATGGCGCATTCGATCCAGCGCTCCCTGAAGAATATAGCTGGCTGCCACATGATCAATGACCTCGGCGCGACGTTTTCGTGTCGTATCCGCCTCCAGCAGCGCTTTTTCGGCGGCAACCGTGCTAAGCCGCTCATCCCAGAACGAGATGGGCAGCGCAATCAATTTGTCCAGATTGCGCGCGAAGGCCCGGGTCGACTGACAGCGCGGCCCTTCCGAGCCGTCCATGTTGCGCGGCAGACCCAGAATCAGGCCACCGATCTCGCGATGGGCGATGATCTCTTGCAGGCGGGCGGCATCGGCAGTGAACTTGCTGCGCCGGATTGTTTCGAGAGGCGTCGCCGAACTCAGCAGGCGGTCGGACACGGCAACGCCGATGGTCTTGGTTCCCAGATCCAGACCCAAAATTGCCGCGCCGGGTTTGATCTCGGCATGAAACTGCGCGATTTCGTCAAGGATCACGGGATAAGCCCGGCCTGACGCGCCCCGCTGCGAATAACCTCGATCGCCGCCGGATCATCGGCAAAGCTGACCAGCGCATTGTTATAGACGCTGATCGCATCCTGCTCGCGGCCCAGAACGCCCAGGGCACCGATCAGGCGCGCCCATTCCTCGGGCGGCCCGCCTTCCGAGGCCAGCCGCTCGGCCAGACCCGAAACCATGCCTTCGATCATCTGCATGCGCTCTTCTGCGGTCATGTCCTGCGCTGCTTCTATCTGCTCCCGGCTGGGGCCGAACACGGCATCGGGATCGGGCATGACGAAATTGTTGAAGCCCGCGCGGAACGCCATCTCTTCGATCTGCACGCGGATCGGCTCCATCCAGGGCGCATCGGACGGGCCTTCCTGCATCAACTGCTGCCACATGGCAAAGGCCTGATCGGGGCGGCCGATCTGGCTCAGCATCAGCCCGATGTAATACCGCGCGGCACCGTTCTGAGGATCAATCTGCAAAGCCCGGCTCAGCGCATCCTCGGCACGCGGTGACACATAGCCACCCGCCGCAAGGATCAGCATATCGGCATAATCCGTCCAGGCTGTCGCATCCACATCCGGCCCCATCAGCTCGATCACGCGCATCTGCGCCTGATAGGCGGGGGTGAAATTGCCGATCGCCGCCTCATTGCGCGCCAGCAACCTGTGGCCTTGCAGATCGTCGGGCCGGTTTGCGACCGTCGCGCGCAGCTGTTCCATCAACGACACGAAGTCAGGGCTCAGGTTCGGGCTTTGAAGCTGCGGGGGCAGGGAGGCTTCGGCATCTTCCTGGCTGGGGCGGGTCAAGCGCGCCTCTTCGGCCATTGCCATACGATCTGCCAGCGCCAGATCGCCATATCCCGGTGCGCCGATCTCGCTGTACAGGGTCAGGGATCCCACGATCATCACCACGCCGGCCACGATCCCGGCCAGCAAAGTGCCGGGCCCCGTCGATTTTCCGTCGGCGGTTTCGATCTGCAATTGCGCGTCCGCCGCGAGGATCCGGCGCGATATCTCCGAGGTGATGCGCTCGGCATCCTCCTCGCTCAACACACCGCGCGCCGTGTCGCGTGCCACCTCCTTGAGCTGGTCACGATAGACCCGCAAATCATAGGCCGCCGGAGGTTCCTGACCGCTGCGCGCCCGGATGAGAGAAAGACCGATAAGGCCTGCCACGGCAAGCGCAAGACCAGAGGTGAGGATCCAGAACAACATGCGCCCCATCTATAGTCGGCTCCGATCCGAAAAAAGGGAAAAAACACAGGTGCGGCAACCATGTCGCAACTGGATGGTATTGCGACGGTTCGGAACGCGGGTCATCTTGTGCTTCGCGCGATACGCTCAACAAGAAGCCCACCTGCCGGATTCGTCACATGAAACGCTACTCTGCCTTTGCCATCGCCCGAGAGGCGCTTCGCTTCCATTCCGGATGGGAGCGCGCCTGGGCGTCGCCGGAGCCGAAGAAAAAATATGACGTCATCATCATAGGCGCGGGCGGGCATGGTCTGGCCACGGCCTATTACCTGGGAAAACGGTTCGGCATCACCAATGTGGCCATCCTCGAAAAAGGCTGGCTCGGCGGCGGCAACACCGGCCGCAACACCACCATCATCCGCTCCAACTATCTGCAGGATCCCTCGGCGGCGATCTATGAGAAATCCCGCGCGCTCTACGAGACACTGTCGCAGGATCTGAACTACAACGTTATGTTCTCGCCGCGCGGCGTGATGATGCTGGCCCAGACCCAGCATGAGATCCGCGGCTATCTGCGCACGGCACATGCCAATGCGCTGCAAGGGGTCGAGACCGAATTCGTCGGTCCCGAACGCGTCAAGGAACTCTGCCCGATCATCAATATCGACGGTCCGCGCTATCCGGTTCTGGGTGCGCTCTGGCAGCCGCGCGGCGGCACGGCGCGCCACGATGCGGTGGCCTGGGGCTATGCGCGGGCCTGCTCGGACATGGGCATGCATGTGATCCAGCGCTGCGAAGTCACCGGGATCCGGCGCAACGGCGCACGCGTGGTGGGTGTCTCCACCACCAAGGGCGAGATCGACTGCGCCAAGCTGGGCATCGTGGTGGCAGGTCACTCCGGTGTCGTCGCCGAGATGGCCGGCTTTCGCCTGCCCATCGAATCCGTCGCCCTTCAGGCGCTGGTCTCCGAACCGATCAAACCCTGCATGGATGTGGTGGTGATGGCCAATACCGTGCACGGCTACATGAGCCAGTCCGACAAGGGCGAAATGGTGATCGGTGGCGGCACGGATGGCTATAACAACTACACCCAACGCGGCTCGTTCCATCATATCGAGGAAACCGTGCGCGCGCTGGTGGAAACCTTCCCGATGATCTCGCGGCTGAAAATGCTGCGCCAATGGGGCGGCATCGTGGATGTGACGGGGGATCGCTCGCCGATCCTGTCAAAGACACCGGTCGAGGGCGTGTTCATCAACTGTGGCTGGGGCACGGGCGGCTTCAAGGCCATTCCCGGCTCGGGCTATGGCATGGCCGAACTGATCGCCAGAGGGTCCTCGCCCCTGACCGACGCCTTCGGGCTCGAGCGCTTCAGGGAAGGCCGGTTCATCGACGAAAGCGTGGCCGCCGGGGTGGCGCATTGATGCGACGGATCCTGACGCAGCTTCGCACCAGTGCTCACAGCGCACCGCCCAGGCCCGCCCTCATCCGCGCCACGCAAGGCGCAAGACTGGGTCCCACGGCCCGCCTTGACCGTCTGACCGCCTTCAGGCTGGAGACTAGTCCAGGGGCAAAGTGCCAGGATCAATCTCTCCACCACCCCGGGTCACCCGCCGCAACGACCGCCCCAAAAGGGCAGGCGTGGCCGTCCACACCCGACATGTCATGCGGCGCAAGGCATCAACAGATGCCTCGCGGCTCAGTCGGCCTTCTTTTGCGCCTCATTCTTGGCAACGGCTTCGCTGCCAAAGAACATGATATCCGAGATATCAACGAATGTGCCATTGGCCTTGCGTTTGGCGACCGCGCGCCGCTCCATCATGAACATCACCAAAGCGCCTGCGCACAAGGTTCCAAAAACCAGCAAGGCCATCGTCGTCTGCGTCATCGCGTCAATCCTTTTCCGCAAAATCTGTCAATTCTGGTTGACAGGTTAGCGCGTTTTGTCGCGCCGCGCCACGATTCCCTGTCCCTGTCCCTGTCCTTCAAGCAAGGTCGCACCACATGCTGATCCTCGAATGCCCCTATTGCGGTGTCATGGCTGATGAAACCGAACTCTCCGCCGGAGGAGAAGCGCATCTGACGCGCTTTGGCCCCGGCTCCACCGATGAGGCCTTCCACAGCTACCTCTTCGAACGTGAAAATCCGCGCGGCGTGCATTTCGAACGCTGGCGGCATGTCTATGGCTGCGGCAAGTGGTTCCACGCCGCCCGCGCCACCGACACGCTTGAGGTCTTCGGCACCTATCCCGCCCAGACCCTCGAACCCCCAAGGGAGATCTGCGACAAGATCACCGCAAAACGCCCCGGCTGGACCTGGAGGCAATTCTCCTCATGAGGCTTCTTCTTGCCAAAAATACGGATCACACCACCCTGAAGCGCATACAACGCTCCTTCAGAAGCGAAAGGCTCCTGCCTTCGCCGGCCCCGACAGAGCGCAGCGACAACAAAGGTCACACAGCATGAGCACGCGTCTTGCCACTTTCGGGCGTCTGATCGACCGCTCCCAGCAGGTGAAGTTCACCTTCAACGACAAATGGATGCGCGGTCATCCGGGCGACACGCTGGCCTCCGCCCTTCTGGCCAATGACCAGATGCTGGTGGGGCGCTCGTTCAAGTACCACCGCCCGCGCGGCATCGTCGCCTCGGGGGCCGAAGAGCCCAACGCCCTGGTCAACATGGGCAAGGGCGCACGGTTCGAACCCAACCAGCGCGCCACGACGACTGAACTTTTCGACGGGCTCAAGGCCACATCGCAAAACCACTGGCCCAGCCTTGAATTCGATGTGGGTGCCATCAACACCCACCTCAGCCGCTTCCTGCCTGCGGGCTTTTACTACAAGATGTTCATGTATCCGCGCGCCTTCTGGAAACATGTCTACGAACCCTTCATCCGCCAGTCCGCCGGTCTGGGTCAGGCCCCCAGGGATCGCGACGCCGATACCTATGAGCATTTTTATGCATTCACCGATGTACTGGTGATCGGCGGCGGCATCGCCGGCCTGCAGGCGGCCAGATCAGCCGCCCAATCCGGTGCCAAGGTCCTGCTGGTCGAGCAAACCTCGGCCTGGGGCGGACGGGCAATGGTCGACGCACTGGACAGTGAAACTGTCAACGACACCCCTGTGGATAAGTTCGTGGAGGAAATTACCGCCGAACTCGCCGCCATGCCAAATGTCACCATGCGCCTGCGCATGATGGGGGCAGGGGTCTATGATCATGGCTATGTGCTGGCCTATGAACGCCTGACCGATCACCAGCCCGACGCCGCCGGCCCGCGCCACCGCCTCTGGCGCATCCGCGCGCAGCAGGTCATCACCGCCACCGGCGCGATCGAACGGCCTTTATCCTTTGCAGGCAATGACATCCCCGGTGTGATGCTGGCCTCGGCCGTGCGAGATTATGTGGTCAACTACGCCGTCTCTCCGGGCGATCGCACGGTGATCGCGACCAATAACGACGATGCCTACCTGACCGCGATTACCCTTAAAAAAGCCGGTCTGGATGTGCCGCGCATCATCGATGCACGCCCCGAGGGTGGCGGCGCACTGATGGAGCAGGCCCGCGCGCTCGGGATCCGCGTGGACCTCGGCAAGGCCATCGCCAAGGTCAAGGGCCTGCGCCGGGTCAGCAAGGTGCAGATCTGCAATCAGGCCGGAGAAGGCGGCGTGCTGGACGAGGTCGCCTGTGATGCCGTGGCGATGTCGGGCGGCTGGTCGCCTGTCGTGCATCTGTGGTCCCATTGCGGTGGAAAACTCCTGTGGGACGAGACACATGCGATGTTCCGCCCGGATGTGGATAACCCGCCGCGCGGGGCCCGTGGCGAGGGCTTTGTCGCCTGTGCCGGGATCGCCAATGGCGAGATGACACTGGACGGCATCCTCGCCGATGCCCATGCGGCCGGACAAGCAGCGGCCAAAGCCGCCGGTCATGCCCCCAAACGCGCCAAAGCGCCCAAGGCCAACGCGCGCGCCGATGCGCCCATGGCCGCGGTCTGGCTCATGCCGCAGGGGGCCAAGACCGAACTGCGTGCCAAGACCTGGCTCGATTTCCAGAACGACGTCAAAGTGACGGATGTGCAGCTTGCGGCGCAAGAGGGCTTTGAAAGCGTCGAACACACCAAACGCTATACCACGCTGGGCATGGCCACGGATCAGGGCAAGCTGAGCAACATCAACGGCCTGGCCATCCTGTCCGATGCGCTTGGCCAGCCGATCCCGGCCACCGGCACCACGACCTTCCGCCCGCCCTATACGCCGATCTCGATGGGGGCCATCGGCGGCGAAGCCCGGGGGAATGTCTTCCAGCCGATCCGCCGCACACCGATGCATGACTGGCACGATGCAAACGGTGCCGACTGGGAACCGGTCGGGCACTGGCGGCGCGCCTATGCCTTTGTGCGCCCGGGCGAAACCGTGCATGACGCGGTGATGCGCGAGGTTACCAACACGCGCACCAACCTTGGACTTCTGGATGCCTCCACCCTCGGCAAGCTGATCGTCAAGGGCCCCGACGCGGGCCGCTTCCTCGACATGCTCTACACCAACATGATGAGCACGCTGAAACCGGGCCGCTGCCGCTATGGGCTGATGTGCAGCGAAAACGGTTTCCTGTCGGATGATGGCGTGGTGGCGCGCATCGATGAAGACACCTTCCTGTGCCATACCACCACGGGCGGCGCGGATCGGATCCATGCCCATATGGAAGAATGGCTGCAGACCGAATGGTGGGACTGGAAGGTCTATGTGGCCAATGTGACCGAGCAATATGCCCAGGTGGCCGTCGTCGGCCCCAAAGCGCGCAAGCTGCTTGAAAAAATGGGCGGCATGGATGTTTCAGCCGAGGCTCTGCCGTTCATGGGCTGGGCCGATGGCACCATCGGCGGGTTTGATGTGCGCGCCTACCGCATCTCCTTCTCGGGCGAGCTGTCTTACGAAATCGCCGTCAAGGCGTCGCAAGGTCAGGCCTTCTGGGACGCGCTGATGGAGGCAGGAGGCGAATTCGGCGTGATGCCCTATGGCACGGAATGCCTGCACATCATGCGCGCCGAAAAGGGCTTCATCATGATCGGAGATGAAACCGACGGCACGGTGATACCGCAGGATCTGGGGCTGGACTGGGCAATCTCGAAAAAGAAAGAGGACTACCTGGGCAAACGCGCCCAGGAACGCGCGCACATGACCGATCCGACCCGCTGGAAACTGGTGGGGCTTGAAACCACCGATGGCTCCGTCCTGCCCGACGGCGCCTATGCGGTCGCGCCTGGCAAGAATGCCAATGGCCAGCGCAACATGATCGGGCGCGTCACCTCCACCTATCACTCGCCAACGCTGAACAAGGGCATCGCCATGGGGCTGGTCCTGCATGGCCCGGATCGCCTGGGCGAGGTGCTGGAATTCCCGGGCACGGACGGCACGATCCACAAGGCCAGGATCGTCAGCCCCGTCTTCTACGATCCCGAAGGGGAGAAGCAAAATGTCTGACGCCATCCGCGTGCTCAACCATGCGCGTTGCCAAGGTATCGCCGATATCAGCGAGATCGGCCCGCAAGGCATGATCACCCTGCGCGGCGATCTCTCTTCGGCCAAGCTCAAGGCCGCGACCAAAGCGGCAACGGGCCTGACACTGCCCGGCACGAACAGGCTCAACGCCAACGACACTGGCGCAATCTGCTGGATGTCTCCGGACGAACTGCTGCTGCTGTGCCCCTATGATGAGGTGGCAAAGACGCTTGACGGTCTGCACAGCGCGTTGGCCAAGGAACACGCGCTGGCTGTAGACGTATCGGACGCGCGTGCCGTCTTTGCCGTCAGCGGTACGCGCGCGCGCGAAGTCATGTCCAAGCTCTGTCCGGTCGATCTCTCGCCGCAGGCCTTCACGCCGGGCATGTTGCGCCGCACCCGCATGGCGCAGGTGCCTGCCGCGCTCTGGATGCGCGATGAAGAAAGTTTTCAGATCATCTGTTTCCGATCCGTTGCGCAATATGTGTTCGATCTGCTCAGCGTTGCGGCGCAGGATGGCTCCGAGGTCAACGCATTCTGACACCCCGCGCGCCCGGCCCGACCTGCGGGAGCCTCCGGCGGCCGGTATTTGATTGCAAGAAGAAGCAGGGGGCAGGTCGTGATGGGCTTCTTCTTGCATGAAATACCGGCGGGGAGTTTGAGGGGCTGGCCCCTCAATCACGCTCAGACACCAGGCCAAGGCTCAACTTAACTGCCATCCACCCTTGACGCAGCGCGGCCCTCGCCGCATGTAAAGCCACAGCGAAACACTTGAATTTAGCGGGGGGCCCACAATGGCTTTTGAACTTCCTGATCTTCCTTACGCCCATGATGCGCTGGCCGCCAAAGGCATGTCGGCAGAGACGCTCGAGTATCACCACGATCTTCACCACAAGGCCTATGTCGACAACGGCAACAAGCTGATTGCCGGAACCGAATGGGACGGCAAGTCCATGGAAGAGATCATCACGGGCACATATGACGCCAATGCCGTGGCGCAGAACGGGATTTTCAACAACATCTCGCAGTTGTGGAACCACAATCAATTCTGGGAAATGATGGGCCCCGGCGCATCCTCCATGCCCGGTGAACTGGAAGCCGCGCTCAACGAGAGCTTCGGGTCGGTTGACGAGTTCAAGTCACAGTTTTCCGCCGCTGGTGCGGGTCAGTTCGGCTCGGGCTGGTGCTGGCTGGTCAAGAAGGCCGACGGCTCGCTCGCGGTGACCAAGACCGAGAACGGCGTCAACCCGCTGTGCTTTGGTCAGACGGCGCTGCTGGGCTGTGATGTTTGGGAGCATTCCTATTACATCGATTTCCGCAACAAGCGGCCGGCCTATCTGACGAACTTCCTCGACAATCTTGTGAACTGGGAAAACGTCGCATCACGCATGTGATCAGCGGGTTTTTCCAAGACTGAGAACCCCGCGTCCCTCGGCGCGGGGTTTTTTGATGGCCGGGTTCAGCCCAATGCGCGGTGCAGGGCGCCCATGGCGGCGTCGGGTCCGCTCACTTCGGTGATGAACCCCTTCAGCGAGGCGTCCGCGAACCCCTGCGCAATCACATGATCGATCAAGGCGATCAGGGGACTCCAGTAGCCTTCGGTGTTCATCAGCAGGATCGGCTTGTCATGCAGTCCAAGCTGGCGCCAGGTCAGCACCTCGAACAGCTCGTCCAGCGATCCCGCGCCCCCGGGCAGCACCACGATCGCATCGGCGTTCATATACATCACCTTCTTGCGTTCATGCATGGTCTCGGTCACCACATACCGCGTGAGGTCCGTTTTGCCGACTTCCCAGTCCACCAGATGTTTCGGGATCACGCCGAACGTGTCGCCGCCCGCACCCTGTGCTGCGCGCGCGACATCGCCCATCAGCCCCACATCGCCCGCGCCATAGACCAGTCGCCAGCCGGCTTCGGCCAGGGTTCTGCCAAAGGCGGTCGCAGCCTCGCGATAGGCCGGGATTGCGCCCCCCCGGGATCCGCAATAGACACAGACGGATTTTGCAGCCATGGGCGCGTCCTTTCAGAGGTGGTTTGAGGGCTTTGACCCTTGATACAGCGGTTGATAGGATGGCTCAACCGCCGGGCGATACCGGCGGCCAGGGGATGGACAACATGAGCGAAAAAGCCGGCTTTTTTGGCCTTGGGACAATCTATGGGGTTGTGGCAGGTACCATTGCACTGGCCGCGCTTGTCGGGTTTCTGTATGTGACCGACACCCTGTCTCCAGGGGGGCCGCAGGAGCCTGCTGCTCTGGCCGTATTGCCCGAGCCCGAGCCTCAGGCCCCAGCCCAGGAAAACGCGCCCGAACCCGAGGCCAGCGCCGAGCCCGCCCCACAGGCCCAGGACAGCGCCACCGGGCCAGAGACCGAACCCGCAGCGCCCGCATCGGTGCCGGAACCGCTGGCCGCTCCATCCTTTGACGTGGTGCGCGCCGCCCCGGATGGCAACACCATCATCGCCGGCAAAGCCGCTCCCGGCAGCACTGTCAGCGTGCTTGTGGATGGCCAGATCACGGATACACAGACCGCCGATGCGCGCGGGGATTTCGTGAGTTTCCTGTCGCTCTCTGCCAGCCCGGCCCCGCGGGTGCTGAGCCTGCTGTCGCGACGTGGTGATCTCGAGGCCGCCTCGGCCGAGGAAATCATCCTCGCTCCGACTCCGGCACCGCAGGTCGCCGAGGCAACGCCCGAGCCGCAACCCGAGCCTCAACCGGCACCTGAGGTCACCGCCGCGGTGAGCGCGCCGCTTGCCCCGGACGCCACCGAAACCGAACCGCAGACGCCAGAAAGCGGCTCGCAACCTACGCCCGAGACCCCCGAACCCGCCGCGGTCGCGTCCGCTCCTGCCGAGCCTGCAGCACCCGCCGAACCGGCTGAACCTGCCGAACCCGCCGCCGTCGCGTCGGCACCCGCCGAACCTGCAGCACCCGCACCGCTCACTCCGGCCCCAGCACCTCAACCCGCCGCCGTAGCTGTGCTGCGCGCGGACGAGCAGGGTGTCGAACTGGTTCAGCCTGCAAGGTCCGAGCAATCCGCGCCAAGGGAACAGATCGCGCTGGATACCATCGGATATTCGCCGGAAGGCGATGTGCTGCTCAGTGGGCGGGCACGTCCGAACGCCGCCATCCGCGTCTATCTCGACAACAGCGCACGCGCCGATCTCGGTGCGGATGACGACGGGCGCTGGCGGGCCCGGAGCGCAGGGATCGCGCCCGGTGTCTACACGTTGCGCCTCGATGCGCTGAGCGCAGATGGTACGGTCACAAGCCGCCTTGAAACGCCGTTCAAGCGCGAAAGCCCCGAAACACTCGCCGCCGCGCAGGCCGCGACCCAGCCGCCCGCACCGCCAGTCAGCCAGGTGACCGTACAGGCCGGAGATACGCTCTGGGCGATCTCGCGCGAGCGTTATGGCGACGGGATGCTGTTCGTGCGCCTGTTCGAGGCCAATCGCAGCGCGATCCGCGATCCCGATCTGATCTATCCCGGCCAGATATTCACCCTTCCCGAATAAACCTGCGGGCGCTGGTCATTCCGGTGTCCGGGGCCTATGTCTCGTCCATGATCCGTTCCCGAAAGATCCGATGACCCAGGATATCGCTGAAGACGAGCGCCGCTCAGGCCTGCGTACCATCCGCAAGGTTGCGCCCTATCTCTGGCCCGATGACGAGCCATGGGTCAAACGGCGTGTCATTGGCGCGCTGGTGCTTCTGGTGTTTGCCAAGCTGATCGCGGTTGTCGTGCCGATGATCTACAAGGGCGCTGTGGATGCGCTGGCCGGTGAAGGTGTTCCGATGCTGGCATTGGGGGCCGTTGGCCTGACGGTTGCCTATGGCGGCGCGCGGTTGCTCAATGTCGGCTTTCAGCAATTGCGCGATGCGGTCTTTGCTGCCGTGGGCCAGCGCGCCTTGCGTGCCCTTGCGCTCGAGACCTTCGGGCATATCCACAAGCTGTCGATGCGCTATCACATCACCCGCAAGACCGGCGGCCTCAGCCGGATCATCGAGCGCGGCGTCAAGGGCGTGGATTTTCTGTTGCGCTTCATGCTGTTCAGCATCGGCCCGCTGGTGCTTGAACTGCTGCTTGTGGGCATCATCCTGACGGTTCTGTTCGACGCGTGGTATCTGCTGATCGTCACCGTCACCATCGCGCTGTATGTCTGGTTCACCTTCGTGGTCACCGAATGGCGCGTCAAACTGCGCCGCGAGATGAACGAGCAGGACACCGATGCCAACCAGAAGGCCATCGACAGCCTGCTCAATTTCGAAACGGTCAAGTATTTCGGTGCCGAAGCCCGCGAAACCAGCCGCTATGACAGCGCCATGCGGCTGTATCAACAGGCCGCGCTCAAGACATCCTATTCGCTGGCCTTCCTGAACTTCGGCCAATCCGTCCTGATCACCGGTGGTCTGATCGGTGTGATGGTGCTGGCTGCTCTGGGTGTGCAGCGCGGCGATCTGACCGTGGGCGATTTCGTGATGGTCAATGCCTATATGATCCAGATCACCATCCCGCTCAATTTCCTCGGCACCGTCTATCGCGAGATCCGCCAGAGCCTTGTGGACATGGGCGAGATGTTCGACCTGCTGGAACAACCCGCCGAGGTCAGCGACAAACCCGGTGCCCGCGATCTCGAGGTCAGGGGCGGGCGCATCACGCTGGAAAATGTCCGCTTTGGCTATGAAGACACGCGCGAGATACTCAAGGGCGTGGATCTCACCGTGGAACCCGGCGAGATGGTGGCAATCGTCGGGGCAACCGGCTCGGGCAAATCCACCATCGGTCGATTGTTGTTCCGGTTTTACGACGTCACCGGAGGTGCTCTCAAGATCGACGGGCAGGATATCCGCGATGTCACGCAAACCAGCCTGCACAGCGCCATAGGCGTGGTACCGCAGGATACGGTGCTGTTCAACGACACGATCCGCTACAACATCGCCTATGGTCGCGAAGACGCCACCGAAGAGCAGATCTTCGAAGCCGCGCGCGCCGCGCAGATCCACGACTTCATCCTGTCGCTGCCGGATGGTTATGAAACCACCGTGGGCGAACGCGGCCTGAAACTCTCGGGCGGCGAAAAGCAACGCGTCGGGATCGCACGCACCTTGCTGAAAGACCCGCCGATCCTGTTGCTGGATGAGGCAACCTCGGCGCTCGACAGCGACACCGAGGCCGAGATCAAGGAGGCGCTGGCACGCGCCGGGCAGGGGCGCACGGTGATCACCATCGCACATCGCCTCTCGACCATCGCCGAGGCCGATCAGATCGTGGTGCTGGAAGCCGGCGAAGTCATCGAACGCGGCACGCATGACGAATTGCTTGCGCGTCAGGCCCGCTATGCCCAGCTCTGGCAACGCCAGCAATCCGACGAAGAGGCGGCCTGATCCTGACGGCCGGGCAAAGGTGCCCGAGCTTTATTCTGCCGCCTTCAACGGTGTGCTGTGCGGTGCAATCGCCGCAGGCTGCTGGCCCTCTTCCCAATAGATCTCAGGAGCCTTGATCCGCCGTGCGGCGCGCTGCAACGCCCAGTCCTGTGCCGCCTTCGAGCTGCGCCCCATGGACAGGCGCGCCAGCGCCCGGGCAATCCACATCACATAGGTCACAAACCAGATCCGGATCGCCAGAAGCGACGGCGTCACCACCAGCGTCAGCACCGTTGCCACACCCAGACCGAACACCACGGCTGTGGCCAGTTGCTTCCACCACAGCGCCGTGGGGCTGTCGATGGAATAGCCACCGCCGATGAAATCAAGGCTGAGGCCAAACATCATCGGAGCCAGACCGGCCATGGTTGTGATGGTGGTCAGCAGAACCGGGCGGATGCGCGCTTCGGCCGTGCGCACGATCGCTTCGATGCGCGGCATGTAGCGGGAATATTCCTGATAGGTATCAATCAGAACAATGTTGTTGTTCACCACGATCCCCGCCAAGGCGACGATACCGGTTCCGGTCATGATGATCGAGAACGGCTGCTGCATCACCATCATGCCGATCAGAACGCCGGTGGTGGACAGGATCACCGCCAGCAGCACCAGCGTGGCGTTATAGAACGAGTTGAACTGCGCCAGCAGGATGATGAACATCAGCCCCAGCGCACCGGCAAAGGCATTCACAAGGAAGGCCCCGGATTCCGCCTGTTCTTCTTGATCGCCGGTCCATTCCCAGCCGATGCTGGCCGGCAGCGGGTTGGTCTCCAGCCATTCGGTCAGAACCGCGATCCGCTCATTGGCGTTGATGGGCGCGGCGCGCAGATCGCCCGCCTCGATGGCGGCTATAAGATCGCTCTGGCCCACATCATCGCCCAGCACCATCACCCGGTACCCGACCTGAGCGCCGGGCAGGCGGATCAGGCTCGGATCGCTCTCCAGCACCGCCGGATCCTCGATCACATGGGCCATGGCCAGCCGGACCTCGGTGTCATCGGGCCCGTCGATGATCAGCTTGGCCAGCCCGGTTTCCACATCGGCCTTCACATCGAAGACACGGTGCTGATTGACCCGCGTGATCGAGGCCAGCTTGCTCACCGGTTCGCGGGTGATGAAATTCGACAGCGGGATCAGACCGTCCCGCGTGCGCACTTTCAGCGTATCAAGCGTGGACAGAACCCTGTCGCTTTCGGGCAGACGGACCCGGATCTCGATCTCTTCGTCGCTGGTATCCACCCGCATCGTGTCCAGCAGAATGCCGCGCGTGACCAGCTGCACCATCGCACCAACCGTGGCCACATCCGCGCCATAGCGCCCCGCTTTTTCCACATCGACATTGATCTGCCAGTCGATGCCGGGTAGGGGGGTCGTATCCTCGATCTGGATCAGCCCCGGCGTTTTGGCGAATTGCGCCCGCGCAATGGCGGCGGCGGCCTCCAGATCATCCCATGAATCACCGCTCAGCCGCAGATGCACGGGCTTGCCCGAGGCCGGCCCCTGCTCCAGCGGCAGGATCTCGGCCTCGAAGCCGGGGATCTGCGCCAGTTGCGCGTTCAGGTCCGAAATCACCCGGTCACCGTCGAATTCATAGGCCACCACCTGGCGTTCCAGCAGGTCAAAGAACCAGGTCTCGTTCTGTGTGGGGCGATCCTCCCAGGGGATGATCTCGAACTGGACCTGACCCACGGTATCCTGGGGCTGGGATGCACCCGGACCGGCAGTATCCAGCCCGCCTTCTCCGGCAAAGGCAAAGACGTTGATCACAGCCGGGTGGGTCATGATCACATTTTCGACCTGGCGCACCATGTCGTCGGCTTCCTCAAGCGACAGGTTGCCACGTCCGCGCACATAGACCGTTGCCTGTTCAGGCTCGTTCTCGACAAAGAACTCCACGCCGCGATTGTTCTGACCATAAAGGCCAAACACCGTGACCACGGCGAAGGCCACCACCGCCAGCGTGACCAGGGGCATGACCGGATTGCCGGCAATCGCCTTGATGAACCAGCCAAAGGCCGTGCGCCGATGGCCTGCGCGCACCGGCTGCTCGCGCCGTTCGATCCGCGCGGCATCCAGCGTGATCGACCCCGCAAAGGCCCCGATCAGGAACAGCGCGATACCAAAGCTCTCGGCCAGCATCACAGAGGTGCCCTCGGGCAACAGATAGCCGGGGTTCAGGATCTGCATCGCGCCCAGGAAAATCGTATAAAGCGCCACAGGCACCAAAGCCGCGCGCAGCAGCCACGGGGTGCGCGCCCGCAGCGCATCCGAGGCGAACCCGAACGACCGGCTCATGCGCCCCGATACACCGCCCATGACCGGCAGATAGATCAGCGCCACCACCAGCGAAGCCGACAGCACAAAGATCAACGTGACCGGAAGCATCCCCATGAACTCACCCGGCACACCGGGCCAGAACAGCATCGGCAGGAAGGCACAGAGCGTGGTTGCGGTCGAACTGACCACCGGCCAGAACATCCGCTGCGCGGCCTCGACATAGGCATGCATCGGGCCCGAGCCTTCGGCGATGCGCTTGTCGGCATATTCCACCACCACGATGGCGCCATCCACCAGCATCCCCACCGCAAGGATCAGGCCGAACATGACGATGTTCGAGACCGTCACGCCCATCACGGCCAGAAAGGCAAAACACAACAGGAACGAGGTCGGGATTGCAAAACCCACCAGCAGGGCCGCGCGCGATCCCAAGGCCGAAAGCACCACGATCATCACCAGCGCCACAGCCGTCAGGACCGAACCTTCAAGCTGGCCGACCATCGATCCGACAATCCGGCTCTGGTCATTGGATGTCCCGACTTCGACCGCCGCCTGCAACTCGGCGGGCCATTTCTGTTCGGCGGCGCGCACGGTCTGTTTCACCAGGTCGGCGGTGTCGATCAGGTTGAACCCCTTGCGCTTGACCACCTGCAAGGCAATCGTATTGACGCCGTTGAACCGGGCCGTGCCGGCGCGATCCTCAAAGGTAAAGTTGATCTCGGCCAGATCGCCCAGCGTGATCACGCGATCCCCATTCGTCTTGACGGGCAGGCGGTAGATATCGCGCGGCTCTTCAAAGGATGACGGGATCTTGACCGAGAACGTTCCCTGGGCGGTCTGCACCTCGCCGGCGGCCACCAGCAGGTTGTTGTTGCGCACCACGTTGATCAGCTCATCGGCCGTCACGTTATAGCTTTCCAGGCGCAACGGATCGATCACCACCTCGACCATCTCTTCGCGATCGCCCGCGATGCCGGCCTCCAGCACCGCGTCCAGCGATTCCAGCTCGTTCTGCAAATCCCGCGCGATCCGCGCCATCGTGCGCTCAGGCACGGCACCGGTCAGATTCACGATGATGATGGGAAATTCCGAAAAGTTGATTTCCGAGACCGAAAACTGCTCGGCCCCGTCCGGGAAATCGGCCTGCGCCGAGTTCATCGCATCGCGCACATCGGCCATGATGGCCGTCTTGTCCCAGCCGAATTCGAACTCCAGCACGACGTTGGCATAGTTTTCAGCGGCACTTGAGGTCATCTTTTTCAGACCATCCAGGTCCGCCAGCTCGGTTTCCATGGGCTTGACCAGAAGGCTTTCGCTGTCGGCGGCGGAAATACCCGGAAACTGCACCGAAACCACCAGAGCCGGAATCTCGATATCCGGCTCACCTTCCTTGGGAAGGCTGACATAGGCATAGCCCCCCGCAATCAGCGAGAGGGCAATGAAGGCAATGATCATGCGGGCGCGATCAGCCGCCCATGATACCAGTCCCGTCATTGGCCAAGCTCCCGATACGTGGCCTCGACCCGCACACCGGCGGTGACAAAGTCCTGACCGACCACGATCACATCCACCTCATCGGGCAAGCCACCCAGCCAGACACCGTCCATCTCATCGCGCAAGACCGACACGGGTTGGAACTCCACCAGACCGTCCGCGCCCACACTGCGCACCCCCAGCTTGCCATCCGAATTCAGCGTCAGCGCGGACTGGGGCAGTTTATGGGCCATTTCGCCGGCGGCCAAGATGCCGATTTCCGCCGTCTGCCCATCGCGGATCGAGAAATCCGGGTTCGCAACCTCGACCTCGACAAGGAAGGTGCGGGTGGTGGGATCGGATGAGCGGCTCAGAAAGGTGACCTGCCCCTGAACTTCGCGCCCCGATGCCAGCCGCGCACCGGCCATCGCACCGGGAATGATGCGGTCCACCTCTGTTTCCGGCACATAGCCCACCAGCTTGATCGGATCCAGCTGGATCACCGTCGCGCAAAGCGAACCGGGCTGCATCAACGCGCCCAGTTCGGCCGTATCGCTTTCCAGAAGCCCGGCAAAAGGCGCCTTGATGGTCAGCCTGTCAATCTCGTTCCGGGCCGAAGCCACAGCGGCCTCGGCGGCCTGGATGCCCGATTGTGCAGCCTGCAGGCCCGCGCGCGCGGATTCCACACCGGCCTGCGCGGAACTCAGGGCGGCCTTTGTCGTCGCCACGCGCGTGTCCGAAGCAAAGCCTCCCTCGCTCAGACGGTTTGCCGCGGTGTCGTTGATGCGCGCCTCTGCCAGCCGGGCAAGCGCCTCGTCCAGGCGGGCCGCTGTCTCGGGCACACGGCTGCGGGCCTCGTTCAGACGTGCCTGCATTTCTTTCAGCGCGGCATCGCGCGGGCCCGGATCCAGCCGGCACAACTCCTGACCAGCCTCGACGAACTGGCCCTTGCGCAACGGTTCGGACAGGATCACCGCCGATGTTTCGGCCCGCACATCCACCTGACGCGCCGCTGCGGTCTCTCCGCGCAGAATCACGGCGCGATCAATGACCTGCGCGCGTGATTTGAAGGCGACAACGCCGACGGTCGGGCTTGGTTGCTGGGCAGGGGCGGCTGCCGGTTGCGGGCTTGCGACGGTCTCTTGCGGCGCTTCAGCCTCGACCCCACCCCGCGCGAGGTTCATCAGACGGTCGCGTTCAAACACGGCGACATACAAAAACGCAGTCACCAATAAAGCGGTGAGAACTGGAATAACTCTCATAGACTCGTCTTTCTTGCACTGGTCGCGTTCGAGCAGCCCCGCATCGGGCCCTTGCCGCACATATGTGGCTCTATCCGAGCCGCGTCCAGACTAAACTAACCAGTTCAGATTAAATTTTTTGACACCGGCGCGCAAGGCCCCCGCTTTCAGCTGCCCGGCGGCTCTTGGCTTGGCCCGCACAGCCCTGTAAGAGGGAGGTCACTTTGCGGAGACATCCGCAGGGTCAGGGTGGATTACAGGCCGAAAGGCAGTACGGCATGAGTGACAGCGACAGCTTTATCAACGAAGTTACCGAAGAGGTCCGCCGCGACCAGCTTTACGGCTATTTGCGCCGCTATGGCTGGATTGCGGTGGTCGTGATCCTGGGAATCGTCGGAGGCACGGCCTTCAACGAATATCGCCAGTCGCAGGCCAGCGCGCAGGCGCAGGCTCTCGGTGATGCGCTGATCGATGCTCTGGAAGAACAGGACGCCATGTCGCGCGCCGGGGCCCTGGCCGCGGTCGAGGTCCAGTCCGCAGGCGGGCAGGCGGTGCGCGATTTCCTCCTGGCCACCGAACAGGCCGCGGCCGGTCGCACCGAAGATGCGATTGCCACGCTGGACGGCATCACGGAAAATGGCGATGTGGCCGATATCTATCGCCAGATCGCCGCCTTCAAATCCCTGACCCTTCAGACCGACACGCTGGCGCTGGAAGAACGCCGGCTCTCCTTTGAAGGCCTCGCCCAGCCGGGTGCGCCGCTGCGCGTGCTGGCCGAAGAACAGCTTGCCCTGATCGACATCGAAGCGGGCCAGATCGACGCCGCCATCGCGCGGCTGCAATCGCTCTTGATTGACAGCGAAGTGACCTCGGACTTGCAACAACGCGCGCGGCAGGCAATTGTGTCGCTGGGCGGCGATCCTCAGGCCGTCCCCGGCCAGCAGGGCTAACCCCGGCACAAGACACGGGCAGCAGAGCATGACCACGCCGGACCACAGATCGACGGATGGACAGGACAGGCCTTGACAAGATGACCGTATTTTTTCCGAAATCGCGCCGGCGTCTGGCGCTGGCCGCATCCCTGGTTGCCGCTCTGGCGGCCTGTGCCGAGGATGAGCTCATCCTCCCGGGCGAGCGTGAGAACATCCGCAGCGATGAGGTGCTTGCAGCCACCAACCTGGCCCCTGCCGACGATGTCGCGGGCACACGCGCGATTTCGCTGCCTGCCCAGTCGCGCAATGCCGAATGGCCCCAAAGCCCCGGCACAGCCGCCTATCGCACCGCCCATCCGGCCCTTGGCTCAGCGCCGGTGCGGATCTGGAGCGCCAATATCGGTGCCGGAGACAGCCGCAAGCAGCGCATCACCGCAGATCCCGTCGTGGGGGGCGGGCGAATCTACACGCTGGATGCCAATGCCCAGGTCAGCGCCATTTCCCCCCAGGGCAGCCTCATCTGGAGCAGCGATCTGCGTCCGCCCCGCGACAATGAAGGCGACGCCACCGGCGGCGGCCTGGCCTATGACAATGGCACGCTCTATGTCTCCTCGGGCTTTGGCGAAGTCACCGCCCTCGATGCGGCCAGCGGAGCCGTGCGCTGGCGTCAGCAACTCGATTCCACCGGTTCGGGCAACCCGCTTGTGGCGGGGGGGCTCGTCTATCTCGTGGCGGGCGATGACACCGGATGGGCGATCGAAGCCGACAGCGGCCGCATCGCCTGGCAATTGACCGCGACCCCCTCGGTGGCGAATGTCCTTGGCGCACCCGCCCCGGTTCTGGCGGGCGGCCTTGCGGTGTTTGCCTTCGGCTCGGGAGAACTGATCGCCACCTTCCCGAAAGGCGGTCTGCGCCGCTGGGCCGCCTCCGTGGCAGGCCAGCGCACCGGACGCGCGACCTCGCGGATCTCCGATATCACCGGGGCCCCGGTGGTGGTGGGCTCCACCATCTATGCGGGCAACCACTCGGGCCGCCTGGTGGCCTTCAACGCCGGGAATGGCGAACGTCTCTGGACGGCGGCCGAAGGTGCCCTGAACCCGGTCTGGCCCGCCGGAGACAGCATCTTCGCGACCTCGGACCGCAACGAACTGCTGCGCCTGGATGCCGGCTCGGGCCAGATCATCTGGCGCATCGAATTGCCCGGCTTCATCAAGGACCGCTCCAACCGACGCGACGAGATCGTGGCCCATCACGGTCCGATCCTGGCGGGCGGACGTCTGGTCGTGGCCTCCAATGACGGTCTGCTGCGCTCATTCTCACCGACCGACGGGCAACTGCTCGCCACCACCGAAATCCCCGGCGGAGCCACAACCGGCCCGGTTGTCGCCGATCAGGTGCTCTATGTCGTCTCGACCAGTGGACAACTCCACGCTTTCCGTTGATCGCCTGATGGGTTAAAGGGCCTCTCTGATCTCCAGAGGCACCGACACATATCATGAGCTTTACCCTCGCCATAGTGGGCCGCCCGAATGTGGGCAAATCCACGCTGTTCAACCGACTGGTCGGCAAACGACTGGCGCTGGTCGATGACCAGCCCGGCGTCACGCGCGATCTGCGCGAGGGGGCTGCGCGTCTGGGGGATCTGAAATTCACCGTGATCGACACCGCCGGTCTGGAAGACGTCACCGATGACAGCCTGCAGGGCCGCATGCGCCGCCTGACCGAACGCGCCGTGGACATGGCCGATATCTGCCTGTTCATGATCGACGCGCGCGCGGGCGTGACCCCCACCGATCAGGTCTTTGCCGAGATCCTGCGCAGACGCTCGGCCCATGTGATTCTGGCCGCCAACAAGGGCGAAGGTGCTGCCGCCGATGCCGGCGTGATCGAAGCCTGGTCGCTGGGACTGGGAGAACCGATCCGCCTGTCGGCCGAACATGGCGAAGGGCTCAACGATCTCTATGCCCAGCTCCAGCCGCTGGCCGATGAATACGAAGAACGCGGCGAAGAAGAGACCCCCGAAATCGACGTCGATCTGGACGAAGACGATGACGAGGATCACGCCATCCCGATGCCGACGCATGCCAAGCCACTGCAAGTGGCCGTGGTCGGCCGGCCCAACGCGGGCAAATCCACCCTGATCAACCAGATCCTCGGAGATGACCGTCTGCTGACCGGTCCCGAGGCCGGCATCACCCGCGACGCGATCTCCTTGCGCATCGACTGGGCCGGGCCCGATGACAGCGTCACCCCCATGCGCATCTTTGACACCGCCGGCATGCGCAAGAAGGCCAAGGTCCAGGAAAAGCTCGAAAAGCTCAGCGTCTCGGACGGGCTGCGCGCAGTGAAATTCGCCGAAGTCGTGGTGGTGCTTCTGGATGCGGCCATCCCCTTCGAACAACAGGATCTGCGCATCGCCGATCTGGCCGAACGCGAGGGGCGCGCGGTGGTTGTGGCGGTGAACAAATGGGATATCGAAGAGAACAAGCAGGAAAAGCTGCGCGAATTGCGGGAAGCCTTCGAAAGGCTGCTGCCCCAGCTCAAGGGCGCGCCGCTCGTCACCGTCTCCGCCAAGACCGGCAAAGGGCTCGACCGGCTCTACAGCGCGATCCTGCGCGCCTATCAGATCTGGAACCGCCGGGTGCCCACCGCGGCGCTGAACCGCTGGCTCAATGGCATGCTCGAGGCCCATCCGCCCCCCGCACCCCAGGGCAAACGCATCAAGCTGCGCTACATGACACAGGCCAAGACCCGCCCGCCGGGTTTCGTGGTCATGTGCTCACATCCCGACAAGATGCCCGAAAGCTATACCCGCTACCTGGTCAACGGGCTGCGCGCGGATTTCGACATGCCGGGCACACCGATCCGCCTCTACATGCGCGGGCAGGGCGAAAAGAACCCCTACAAGGGCCGCAAGAAAGCCCAGCCTTCCAAGCTCAAGAAACACCTCAAGCGCCCCGGCACATAAGCCGGGCGCGCTGCTGTTTCTTTCTGGTCGAAAATACCCGAAAGCCCGGCCCGATCCGGGGCGCGCGGCTTATCCGCTGGCCGAGCGTTCCCGGCAGGTCTGCTCAGCCTGCACCAGGGTCAGTGAATTGCCGATCAATTCCACCGAATTGCTGAAGCCGCCGCTGGCCGCGCCTTGCGGGGGCGGGGTTAGGCCAAAGCGCACCGCGGGTTTGCCGGGCACCGAACGGCTGGGTGCCACGCCCTGCAGCACATAGATACGCTGGGTTCCGGCTGCGGCAGCGCGGCTCGCCGCAAGATAGGCCCCGCACCAGTACAGCGAATCTTCCGTGAAATCGGCCACCACCTCGAATGTGCCGTCACTCAGCACATATGCCGTCACGCGCGAACGGTTATCCGCATGCGCCGGGAGGGTTGCCAGAACCGTGGCGGCCAAAAGGCCAGATCCCAAAACCTGTCTGAGCATGTCTCTCTCCTGTTGGTGTTCACAGGGTGATACGCCGTCAACCGCGCTTTGGATGCATATTCGGGTTAACACTGTCGTGATGCAGGCTGTCCACAAGATTGGCACCAGAGTGCCAAAGCGTCTCCAGCCTCTTGAAATCTCCTTCAAAAACTTGTGCCATGGGCGCGTTAGACCTAAGTGGGTGGAGCATGGGCCGTTTGGATCGCGGCGCTGTGTTACGGGGGACGACATGAATTTGCGCGAATACACGCGGCGCTATTGCGACAAGGACAATCGCATGGCCGCCGCCAGCTATTTCGGAACCTTCGCGGTGTATTTCGCATCGCTCTATCTGGCGATCACGTTTCACGACAGCTGGTGGATCATGATCCCTGCAGGCGTGGTGCATGCGGTGGCATCGGTGCGCCTTTACGTGCTGCAACATGACGCCGGGCATCTGTCGCTCTTCGAGACGCGCAGCCAGAACGCATGGGCCGGTATCGGCCTGTCGCCCTTCACCTTCGCGCCCTACGAGGTGATGAAGCAGAACCACAACCTGCACCATGCCGGCACCGGCAATCTTGATCACCGCGAAACCGGCGAGATTCACACCATGACCCTGCGCGAATGGGAGGCCGCGGGCGTCTGGAAACGCCTGCAGTATCGCCTCTATCGCAACCCGTTCATTCTGGTGCCGCTGGGGGCGCTGTTCACCTATTTCATCCGCTACCGCTGGCCCAAGAACACCATGCGGTTCGGCGTGGGCGCCGTGCTTCAGCACAATGCCCTTGTGGCGGCCTGGGTGGCCACGATCTACCTGCTGTCAGGGACTGTGGGCCTTGTGGTCTATTTCTCCTTCGCGTTTCTCGGGGGCATGCTGGGCGTGTTCCTGGTCTATCTCCAGCATAATTTCGAAGACACCTATTGGGAACGTCGCCCCCATCTCGATCCCGAACTCGCAGCACTTCAGGGGGCCTCGACGCTGGATTTCGGCCATTGGTTCGATATCGCCGTGGCCAATATCACCTGCCACGACCTGCACCATTTCAACGCCAATATCCCCAGCTATCGCCTGCGCCGCGCGCGCTATGACCTGCCCGAGGAATTCGCGCCCCGCCGCATCGGCTTTGTCGAGGCGATCAAGGCGCTCAATCTCAAGCTCTGGGATGAGGATGCACAGCGCCTCGTGCCCTTCCCGAAACACCCGGCAAACCGCGCGGTCCGCGCCCAGGCCTGAGGCGGGCAGGGGTCGCGCGCGCCCAACCCGCGCCGAAAACCCCGCTCAGGCCCGCGGGATCGTCATGGCGCGCACGGCCAGCAAGCCGACAATCCCGGCACCCGCCAGCGCAAGAATGGACACCAGCAGCGCGCCGCCCAGATTGTTCACCGCCACGCCCACCAGCGCCCAGACCACCGCCAGCCCGTATTCCGGCACGCCCTCCAGCGCCACCTGCACCGCCGAGGCCAAAGCCACCGCCAGCAACAGGCACAGGATCGCGGCCGGCACGTCCTGCATCAGACCCCAGCCCGCCAGACACAGCCCCAAAGCCACGAAACTGGCCGCCGAAAGCCAACCCGCATAAAGCCCGATCGGCGCGCGACCCCACCAGCGATCCAGCAGCGGCGCGCGAAACAGCGCCAGCAGCGCCGGGATCAGCAGGCCCAGATCAGGACGGCCGCCGCCAGGGCGCTCATCTTGGCCACGGGCAGCCATCCGGCCCCCACCACCAGCGACAGCACCAGGTAGGGGCGCATCTCGGCCCAGTCCTCGGCCGTGGCGCGCCGGCTCAGCCCATAGACCGCCCCGACAAACAGCCACAGGTAAATCACCCCCCAGATCGCAAAGGCATAGCCCGCAGGCTGCACCGCCGGATCCTCCTGCGGGATCGGGAACTGATCGGCATCGAACCCGCCGAAATCCGGCACCACAAGCGAGGACAGCCCGAACGCCAGCGCCGCCAGCACAACGCCGATGGCCCACAGAATATTGCGGGTATCGCTGCTCATTCCAGCTCACCGGTGGATGACAGGCGTGTCTTGCCGCCCAGGTAAGGGGCCAGTACGGCCGGAAGATCGACCGACCCGTCCTCGCGCTGGCCATTCTCCAGCACCGCGATCAGACAGCGCCCCACCGCAAGGCCCGAGCCGTTCAGCGTATGCACGAACTCGGGCTTGCCACCGCCCTCAGGGCGAAAGCGCGCATTCATCCGGCGCGCCTGGAAATCGCCGGTGGTCGAGACCGAACTGATCTCGCGATAGGCGTTCTGACCGGGCAACCACGCCTCGATGTCATAGGTGCGGCGCGCGCCGAACCCCATGTCGCCGGTGCACAGGATCACCGTGCGGTACGGAATGCCCAGCCGCTCCAGCAGATCCTCGGCGCAGCGCAGCATGCGCTTTTGCTCGGCGTCGCTCTCATCGGGATGGGTGATCGACACCATCTCGACCTTTTCGAACTGATGCTGGCGCAACATGCCCGCCGTATCCTTGCCCGCCGATCCCGCCTCCGAGCGGAAACACAAGGTATGCGCCGTCATCCGCATCGGCAGCGCGCCCGCCTCAAGAATATCGCCCGCCACCGAATAGGTCAGCGTCACCTCCGAGGTCGGGATCAGCCACCAGCCATTGGTGGTCTGATAGCTGTCATCGCCGAATTTCGGCAGCTTGTCGGTGCCATACATCGCCTCATCGCGCACCAGCACCGGGGTCGCCATCTCGGTCAGCCCGTTCGCATCCACATGGGTGTCGATCATGAACTGCGCCAGCGCCCGGTGCAGCCGCGCCACGGCCCCCTTCAGCAACACGAAACGCGCGCCCGACAGCTTGGCCGCCGTCTCGAAATCCATCGAGGCCGCAACGCCCGCGATCTCGTAATGCTCCTTGGGGGCAAAGGCGAAACGGGCCGGCTCGCCCCAGCGGTTGACCTCGACATTGTCTGCCTCATCCGCGCCATCGGGCACATCCGCCGCGGGCAGGTTGGCGATCCGGGCCAGCATGTCGCTCAGCTGCGCATCCAGCGCCTTGGCCTCGGTCTGCATGGTGGCGATCTCGGCCTTTTTCTCGGCCACCAATGCGCGCAACCGCTCGAATTCGGCGTCATCGCCGCGCGCCTTGGCCGCGCCCACCTCTTTCGAGGCCGCGTTCTGTTCCGCCTGCGCGGTTTCGGCCGCCAGGATCTTGCCCCGCCGTGCCGCATCCAGCGCCAAAAGCTCGGACGACACCGGCCCATCCCCGCGACGGGCCAGCGCGGCGTCAAAGGCGTCAGGGTTCTCGCGGATGGCGCGAATGTCATGCATGGGTCTGATCCTGTGTTTCGAGTCGTCTGCCGCACCTTATGCCGCAACCCGGCGCAGGGTGGTAGGGGGCACGATCACCGCCCCCGGGTCACCACCGGGACGCACGCCGCGCCACCGGCTGAAACCCCAGCGCTCACTGTCCCCAGGTCGAGGGATCGTCGCGATCAAACCCGATCTCTGTCTGCCAGGCGCGCCAGGCGGCTTCGAAGGCTTCCCGGCCTTCATGGGCCCTCGAAAACCTCTCTGGCGGTGTAATACCTTCGGGAAGTGCGACCGTGTCATCGCCAAAGACACTGTCAACATGCTCCTGAGTGAGCCCGACCTGTGTGTAATCGACATATCTCAGCCTCGCACCTCGAAGAGACGCGGAACGGAGGTCTGTCTCCTCATCCATCTCCGCCCAGCTGAGGCCTGCCCCCTGCAACTGCGCCCAGTCGAGGTCTGCCCCCTGCAACTGCGCGTCCCAGAGGTCTGCCCCCTGCAACTGCGCCCTGATGAGGCTTGCCCCCTGC